>JACQEE010000006.1 GCA_016200725.1 Chloroflexota bacterium | reverse complement strand
GAGGCGGTCTTCTCGCCCTTCGGGAAAGTCGCGTCTGTCCGCCTTGTCACGGATTCGTCGTGGCGACGCTCGAAAGGCTTCGGCTTCGTTGATATGCCGAACGATGCCGAGGCCGCAAAGGCCATCAAGGGATTGCACCGCAAGGACTATGGAGGCCGCCCCCTGTTAGTGGCGGAGGCTCGCCCGCGTGATAGCGCCGCCAAAGTGCCCTCCGCGCCCGCAACCGATAGCGCGAACCTCAGCCTGCGAGGCCTGCCTCCTCCGCGCCTGAGCCCGTCATTCCTTCACGACAGGGTACCCGGGGTAGCGTTCGAATTTGGAGAGAAGGTCTCTATTCAAGAAACGAAGGTCGGCCCGCGGCCGCCTGCGCTCTGGTTGGGGAAGACCGGGCGAATCGTCGATGACCGCGGGCAGCAAGAGGCGAATGTTCGCGCGGGCGATCGTCGTCAGCAGTACCACGCTGTGCAACTCGATGGCTTCGATCAAGTGGAGATGATGCCGCAATCATGGCTCCGCAAGATGAACCGGGCCGGCAAGAGGCGTCCCATGCCGAGCGGACTTCCGCCAGAGAACCGGAGGCGCCACCGACCTTTCACGCCAAGAAGTGGGTGACGATATCATGGCCGCAGCCACCTGCCTTTGAGAAGCGCCCGGCCTGGTCTATAATTCATTTGAGCCTGCAAGGAAGAAGGTGTCCATTTGGTTGAGGTTCGTCCATACGATGGTGAGAGTTTCGAGAGCCTGCTGAAGCGATTCAACAAGCGTGTGCAACTCGATCGTATCCTGTCCGACGCACGGCAGCGCGAGCACTTCGAGAAGCCGAGCATGACACGCAAAAAGAAGGCGGCAGCCAAACGCCGCAAGAGCATCAAGCAGACAACTCGCTCTAATCGCTATTCAACCCGCTAGCCGCCGCGACACGCCCGCCGCCGCCCTCGACATGAGCGCGGCGGCGTAACCATCGCGCGGCCTGGCCCAGAGCGTCGCTGGCCGCGAAGAAGGCCAGGCCTCACGCAACCGCGATCCCCTTGAACATCGTTGCCCCACGCGACTAGTCTTGTTTAGGTCGCCCGGTGCTTTGGAGACGATGTAATTTGGAACGCACTATCCCGGTATAGGTAGCCTGTACTATTCTGCAGGCTGCACAAGATAGAATGGTTCGCGGCGTGCGATCATCGACAGGTAGTTGAGTCCAGCCGAACGAATGACGCGATGAGCGTTCCCTCTGCTGCCCGCTGGCAAGCCTTCATCGACACGGCCCGCCTCAGTGACGAGGCCATCGACCTTGCCCGCGCATCGCTTGCCATCGCCGCCATCGAATACCCAGACGTGGATCCTCAGCGCGAGTCGGGCCTCATCGACTCGCTGGCCTCCGTTGTCGCCAAGCGCCTAGGCCCAGACCGCGATCCCCTTTCGGCGGCGAACAGCCTGAGCGAGTACCTCTTTGACGAAGTCGGCTTTCGTGGCAATCGCGAGGACTACTACGACGCGCGCAACAGTTACCTCAACGACGTGCTGCGCCGCCGTCTCGGCATCCCCATCACGCTATCGCTGGTCTACATCGAGGTGGGCAAGCGCATCGGCGCGCCATTCGTCGGCATCGGCATGCCCGGGCATTTCCTCGTCCGCCATCGCGATGTCGCCGACCTCTTCATCGACCCCTTCCACGGCGGCATCCTGCTCTCCAAGGAGGAGTGTGCGGCCCGGCTTCGCCAGGTAGCAGGTGATACGCTCGCGTGGAGCGATGCGCATCTCTCGCCCGTTTCCAACCGCGAGTTCCTCGCCCGTATCATCAGGAACCTCAAGGCCTCCTACGCGCGAGTCAAGGACCTGGAGCGGGCGCTCCGCATGATCGAGTGGCTCATCGTCTTCGATCCAGTAGTCGCCGCAGAGTTGCGTGATCGCGGCCTCGTGGAATACCACCTCGGCCGCCGCGACGATGCTGTACGCGACCTGCGCGCCTACCTCGACCGCGCCCCCGACGCTGCAGACGCGCCCGACGTTCGGCGCCTCGTTACGCTGCTGGCTGGCTCGTAGTCATCGGACCTAACCGGAGGGGCTGTGGCTGACAACAAGATTCGGGTCGGCGTCGTCGGCGCGAGCGCCTCCTACGGCTGGGGCTACCGGGCTCACCTGCCCGCGATACAGGCGTTGCCCGAATACAAAATCACGGCCGTCTGTACCTCGAGCGCGCAGACAGCCGTCGAGGCGCAGCGCGCCTATCGCGCTCGCTACGCCTTCCACGACTACCGCGAGTTGGCGAACTGCAGCGATGTCGATCTCGTCGTGGTCTGCGTGCGCGCGCACAAGCACCCGGACATCGTCCGCGCCGCGCTCCAGGCCGGTAAGCACGTCTTCTGCGAATGGCCGCTCGGCGCGGAGTTGAAACCCGCCCGTGAACTAACAGACCTGGCGCGGCGCAAGGGCGTACGCACGCTCGTCGGCCTACAGGGGCACGGCTCGCCCGCGCTGCAGCACGTCCACAACCTCATCGCGAAGGGCTACCTCGGCACTGTCCTCGGCGCCAACATGGCGATGGCCATCGAGCGCTACCCCGGCTACCAGACACCGGAGGAGTGGGCCGCCGACCCCGAGAAGGGCTCACGCGTCCTGTGGATCCATGCCGGCCACGCCATCGACGCCTTCTGTCTCTGCGCTGGCGAGTTCCGCGAAATCGCCGGCCGCGCGAGCACGCATATCCGCGATTGGAAGAAAGTACATGCAGTCGGTGATCTGCCACCCGAAGCGCCCGACGCCGTCATCGCCAGCGGCCTGCTCGCCAACGGCGCCACAGCGACCGTAAGCGTGCTGACCGACGCAGGCCGCGGCACCGGCTGGCGCATGGAAGTCTGGGGCGATAAGGGGACGATGATCGTATCGTGCCCGACCATCGTCCAGTACGGCGCAATCACGATCAGCGCGGCAAGGGCTGGCGAGGATGTCTTCCGCGCCGTCGATGTGCCACGCGACCTGACGCTGGTGCCCGATTCGATGCCTAAAGGACCTCCGTACAACGTTGGTCAGTTGTACCGCCGCCTCGCGGAAGCCATCCGCACCGGCGGAGACGTGCAGCCAAACTTCGACTACGCGGTCCGGAGGCTGCGGATGCTTGACGCCATCGCCCAGTCGTCACGCATGGGCAAGCAGGAGACGCTGAGCTCCTAGCGACGAAGAGAAAACGGCCCGCAATTGCGGGCCGTTTTCTGGTAAGTGTGGTCGTCGTTACGGCTTGCGGCCCGTCAAGCAGAGCAGTTTCTGCTGGATGTCAGCGTTCGCCGGTTCGGGGACGGCCGGGCCAAACACCTTGGCCTGGCGCGCACCCTCAGCGATCCCTTTCGTGAAGTCATAGGCGGTCTGGGCCACCTTCTTGTCCATCTTCACCTTCTGCCCCAGAGCCGTGCCGAGGTCCCAACTGTGCAGCAACATATCCATCATGTGCATCCGGATGAAGGCGTCGCCGGGCATCTCGCCCATAGGTCCTTTGACTTTCTTTTCCAGAATGCCTGGAGCCTTCATCGCCGCCTTGTCAGCCTTGATCGCCGCGTCCAGCTTTTCGACGGTCTTCTTCGCGGCTGCTGGTGGCGCAAACTGGTTCCCGGTGAGCACCTGGTGACAATAGGCGGCAGACCCCTGGATGTGGTCAACGAGTTGCTGAACCTTCCACTCTGAACACGGCGTCGGCTTCGCCATGTCCGAGTCTTTGACCTTAGAGACGTACTTGCGCGCCTCCTTTGCGGCCTTCTCCCAGAGTTTGCGCGGATCGTCAGCCATGAGTACCTCCTTTGTGAGCGGCGATAGCATAGTCGCGAGCCCGGGGACTCGCAAGCCGCCTCTGCCAACCTCTTCACCTAATACGCGCTACGGGCCGCGGCAGATTACCTGCGCGACGGCACCTTCATCCCGTACAATTCCATCGCATTCTCACCCAGAATTTTCCGCTTCGTCCGTTCGGGGACACCTTCGAGACTGTGAAAGAGTTCGGCGGTCTGCGACGGCGCCGTGACGTCGAAGTGCGGAAAGTCCGTCGCCCAGATGATGCGGTCTTCGCCAACGAGGTCTGGCAGGAACTTGTAGGCCGAGTCGTCGGGATCGCACGAGATCCAGCACTGCCGCTTGAAGTATTCGCTCGGCTTGAGCGAGAGGCCGTCTCGCTCGTAGGGCGCCATCTCGCCGTAGTGGTCCATCTGATCGAGCCAGTGCGGCAACCAGCCGCCGCCAGCCTCGAGACAGATGACCTTGAGGCGTGGGAAGCGTTCGAGCACGCCGGTGCCGACCATGAGGCTCAGACCGAAGTAGACGTCGAACATGAAGTGGATGACCTTGAAGCCTGGGTAGAGGCGCATGTTCGGCCACTTCTTGAAGAAGGTCTGGTAGGCCTGCGCCGCACCCCACACTTCCCAGGTGCCTCCGGGGTGTAGGCCGACGGGGATGGCCAGCGCTTGCGCCTCGGCCCAGACGACATCCCACTCTTTCGAGTGAAGCATGTACTCGTTGTAGGAGTTCGGGCGCACCATGAGGCCGCGAAAGCCGAGTTTCTCGACGGCTCGCCGCAACTCCTTGGCCGCCGCGGGCGGGTCTTGCCACGGAACGAGGGCCACGCCGTACATGCGGTTCGGATCGTGGCCGCAGTAGTCGGCGAGCCAGTCGTTGTAGATCTCGCAGGCCAGGCGAGCGTGCTCCCGGTCCTGGATGCCGTTCAGGTAGAGCCCCATCGAGGGGTACATGAACGCGATGTCGATCCCCTCCCGGTTGTGTTCCTTCACCCGCTGCTTGGGGTCGAAGCCCGCTGGGTCGCCATCGGTATACCGGAACCCGCGCCAGCCGCGGCGGATGGACTCGGGTGTCCGGCCTCCGCCGATGTTGCCGGCGCCGGGGGCGCGCATGATGACGTTGTCGCGCTCGACGATGAGGGCATCGCCCTGCGCTTCCGCCGAGTAGACCGTGCGCAGCGCCACATCTTTGAACTTTGCGGGCAGGTTTTTCGTCCACAAGTCCGGCGGTTCCAGCACATGCCCGTCGCCGTCGACCACCAGGGGCCTTTCCTGCATCGTCCACCTCCGCCTCGCGTCGAGTGTGCGTAGTCTAGCGTGGCGCAACCCGGCAGGGCAACGTGCGACCCGCTAGGCCGTGCTTTGCTTGCCCCCGCTGCTACAATACCGCTCAGCAACCCCGAGCGGCACGCCCGCTCTCGCTTTCTCCGTAAGCCGCGATCTCCATGCGCGACCTCGAACACCTCGCCGAAAAGCATTTCGAACTCTGCCATTCGGAGTTGCCCAACCATCGGGCCATACTCCTCATCTGGTATGCCGATCTCGGCGTCTCCATCAATGGCGCCGTGGTGAACTACCATTGCCCAAAGTGCGGCCGCGTCACTTCAACCAAGACTGACGAATTCGTGCAGCACGAGACGCGCGGCGGGCTGATCTGCGACCGGTGCCGCCGTGAGCCAGAGGAGCGAGCCAGTGCGTTCGACTGAGTCCGCGTTCCAGGATCACGGAGGCCCCTCATGATCAAAGCCTACGTCCTCATAGAGGCCGAGCCCGGCAAGACCTTGGCGCTCGCGGAGCGGCTCAAAGCGCTTCCCGGCGTTTCCGAAGTCCACGAAGTGATGGGACCCTACGACATCGTCGTCGAGGT
>JACQEE010000133.1 GCA_016200725.1 Chloroflexota bacterium | reverse complement strand
TGCGCGGCTCGGTGACGACCATCTCTAGCCAGCCGTCGGCGGTGCGCTTCAGACCGCCGAGGCCCATATAGCGCGTGCGGCGGCGCTCGACGAAGCCAGCGTTGGGGAAGGAGGACAACTCGGCGCGGCCGAGCGTCATCAGCGCTTCCTGGCACGAGAGGTCGATGTAGTCGCCCTCGCGCTTACGCTGGCGTCGCCAGAGTGCAGCGACGATGCCTGCCGCAGCCGTCGAGCCGCAGACACTCTCGCTGAAGTTGCCACCAGCCATGAGCGGCGGGCGATCGGGATGAGCGCCATAGCCGGGGCCGCCGGGCTGGATGTAGCCCTCGCCGCCGGCGTGGAAGAGGTTGAGGGCGTAGGCCTTGTAGCGAGCGTACGGGCCCGTCTGGCCGAAGGGCGTGATGGAGGCCATGACGAGGTTGGGATTGACGAGGGAGAGGCTGCTGAACGAGAGGCCGTCGCTGGCGAGCGCGCCAGGTGCGTGGTCTTCGACGAAGACGTCGGCAGCGGCGACGAGGTCGGCTACCCGCTTGCTGTCGAGGGAGACGCTGCGCTTGCCGGCGTTGTAGTAGGCGTGGAGGGTGCGAGTCAACCCCCGTTGTGGTTCGACAGGCTCACCACGAACGGGTTTTCGGGGCATCTCGACTTTGACAACGTCGGCACCCAACTCGGCGAGGAGTCGGCCGCAGTAAAGGCCGGGGATGGTGTCACACCATTCGACGACGCGGAGGCCGGAGAGGGAGGTGGGGAGGGATGCCGCCATCGTGGTGTTGCTCCCTGCGGGGCGCGAGAGCAGAGGGATTCTTCGCTCCGCTCAGAATGACAGATGCTAGGGCCAGCCGGCACCGGGGACTTCAGCGCGGGCGGTGTAGACGGCGCCCTTCGATTTGCCGCGCTGGACGATGTCTTCGATGGTAGTGATGGAGCAGATCATGTACAGCGTCTTGCGGTCTTTGCCGCCGAGCATCGGAGCAACAGTCCAAGTCCCTTTGGGGAAGTGAATCTCGTGGGTGACCTTGCCGCCGGGGAGGATGCGCTGGAACTTGGCGAGTTCGAAGAGACCAACCCATGCTGCGCCTTCTGCGTCGAGGCAGAGGCCGTCGGGCTTGCCCTCGGTCTTGGCCCAGACGCGCCGGTTGGCGAGGGTGCCATCAGGCTGGATGTCGAAGGCGGTGATTTCGTCGCCGCCCATCTGGTTGACGAGGAATGTTTTGCCATCCGGCGTCACGCAACAGCCGTTGGGGGTGACGAGATCTTTCGCTACCTCGGTAGCCTTGCCGTCCGGTGTGACGAGGATGATGCTGCCCGTCGGCAGGGGCTGCGCCGGGTTATAGCCATCGACGTAGGCGCGGCCTTTGCCGTCGACGACCATGTCGTTGCAGCCGTTTTTGGCGAAGGGGCGCAGGTTGGCTACTGTTGTCAAGTTGCCGTTCTTGAGGCGCAAGAGCTCGGCGGTCTCCATCGTGGAGATGAGCAAGGAGCCATCCGGAAGGAAACCGAGACCGGAGGGGCGCTTGTGGATCTCGGCGACGATGGTCTTGCGACCCTGGTCGTCGACGGTGAGGACTTTGTGACCCCAGATGTCGGAGAGCCAGAGTTTGCCATCGCGCCAGCGCGGCGCCTCCGGGAAGATGAGGCCCTCAGTGAGGAGGGTTGGTTTGAGGGTTTTCATGGGTGCTCCTTGCTCAGCGCTTCGCCGAGGCCTTCGCGGTCGTTTTGCTCTTCTTCTTGTCCTTGAGGAAATGCGCGGCGACTTCCTTGCCGAAGAGTTTCAGGCTCTTCATGGTCTTGTCGAAGGGGAGCGGGCCGACCTGGATCTGCATGAACGTGGTGTCCACGCCGAACTTATCGAGGGTGGCGATGTAGTCGTAGCAGTCTTCGGGGCTGCCGACGCAGAACATCCTCTCGCGCAGGAAGCCATCCCAATCGGCGTTGGGGAAGCCTGGGTAGAGGCTCTTGGCCATCTCGGGAGGGACACGGCCGCCGTAGGCTCGCGAGAGGTCGTGGAAGTAGAAGTCGCGGCAGGTTTTCATGAACCATTCCCAGTAGGGGCGGACCTCGTCGTATGCCTGCTTTCGCGTCGGGGCACAGTACATGTTGATGAGGCAGGAGAACTCGCCCTCAGGGGTCGTGGCGTAGGACTTAGGGTTCTTGACCGCCTCGGCCCAACCTTTGCGGAAGCGCTTGACCTGCTCCTCGACGAAGGAGAGCGGCGTGAACCACGTCTGCACCTGCGTGTTGATGCCCAACTTGGGGTAGATGTCCAGCGAGTCGTAGGAGGTGGCCGGGGCGTGGAAGCGGGGGAACGGTTTCTGTAGCGGTTTGGGCACGACGTTGATCGGCTCGGGGACCTTGAAGTACTCGCCGTCGTGCGTGAACCACTCCTGAGTCCAGCACTTGTGAATCACCTCAACGGCTTCGAGAAATTTGGGTCGCGTCTGGTCGGTGGTGAGCGCCGAACCGGGGGTGAATACCTTGAACCAGCCGTTGTAGGCGCCGCGGCCGACGCCCATCTCGAGGCGGCCGTTGCTGAGGAGATCGATGGTGGCGAAGCGCTCGGCGACCATCACCGGATGCTGGATGGGGAGGATGACCACGGCATTGCCGACGCGCATCTCGGTCGTGTGCGC
>JACQEE010000132.1 GCA_016200725.1 Chloroflexota bacterium | reverse complement strand
TGCCTTGCCGCCCTGTGCCAGTAAGGCGTTCACGTCCGTATTGCCCGACAACTCCACGCGCTTACCTTGCACTACCACGCCGCTGTCTGCTGCTGCCTCGATCTTCCCGTCCAGCCCAAGCCGTGGCTTGCCGTCGTCACCCTTCAGGTTGGGCAGCGGCGTGCTGCCCAACGCCGCGAGCGCATCCTTCGTAGGCGCGGGCGATGGCTGCGTTTTCGACTCTTTACCTCTGCTGGGCTCCTGGGCTAGAAGTTGGACTACCGGTACAACCTTGAACGTGCTATCCGCCTGTCGCAGCAGCGACCGCTCGCCGTCGAAATATAGATAAGCGATTGACGTCTTGCCCTCCGCTACCGTGAACGGACGCGCCGTAGTCACTGTGTCCACCGAAGCCTCGGCGAGGAACTCCCTGCCTCCGACCATCACTCGGACTCGGCTGATATGCAGGCGCACCTTCGTGTACGTCCCTATCGCCACGTCGTGCTGGGTGATGAAATGCTGAACGGTACCTAGCTTCGCCAGATCGAGTGTCACTGGCCCTGCTGAGACAGTCACGCTGCCACAGTCTGTACCGATGCTGGCGCTCCTAGCGCAGCAGCCTGCAACCTGGCGAGTGCCGGGGCTGTCCTGGCCTCGAGGTCCGCCTCAACCGCCGCGAACGCCTTCTGGTCGCGCTGGCTCAGGCTGGCGGCGATCTTGTCCACCTGGGCGAGGTGTTTGTGGAGCTGCGCTTCAGCCTCTTCGACGTGCGCAATCTGCCCCTTTTCAAGCAGCTGGCTGATCTCGTCCGCGCGCCGCGCTGCGAACTGGGCGTGCAGTTTCGCGTCGCCTTCGTCTGACTGCTGGAACGTGAGGCGCGTCTGCTCCCACGCGCGCTTCACTGGATAGAGCGTGTCGCCCGGCAGTGAACTGCCCGACGCCGCGACGACCGCTGTGCCGCCGCCAAATAGCACCGCGAGCACCGACGCACTGACGCCGGCGACGGCCCATCGCGGGCCGATGCCCGACCACCAGCGTGCCTTCCGGGTGCGCCGAGCCGCGTCTTCGCGCTCGAGCGATGCCATTTCTTCAGCGAGGCGGCGCCGTCCGAGCGCCTTCTTCGAGGGCGTCGGCGTCTTGGCGACGGTCGTGGAGATCTGGGCTATGGTTGGCAGCAGCGCGCGCAGTTCCTCAGCGTGCTCTGGATGGCGCGCCAGGCACGACTCGACCGTCTCACCCGCTGCGATGCGGCTGATGCAGTCGTCCAGTACGATGTCCAATGGCTGTGGCATGTGCGCTAGCCCTGCTGCTCTTCCAGGATGCGCTTCAACTTCAGCACTGCAGCGTGCTGCATCTCGCGCACTGCTCCCGGTTTCTTTCCCATCACCCTCGCCGCCTCTTCGGACTTGAGTCCTCCGCCGAACCGTAGGGACAGCACCTGGCGCTGCGCTTCGGTGAGGTTCTGCATTGCCTTCCGGAGTTGCACGTAGTCCTGCTCGCGCAGCGCTGCGGCGGCTGGGTCATCATCGCTCGCCACGCTCCCCGCATCCTCGAGCGGCACCGCCGCTGGCCGCCGCCCCTTCTTCCGGAAGTGGTCCACCACGATGTTGTGGGCCATCTTGAAGATCCAGGCCTCCATCGGAGCGCCCGTCTCTTCGAAGGTATCCGCAGCCCGCAGTGCCCTGGTGAACACCTCGCTCGCCAAGTCCTCCGCCTCGGCGTGGTCGCCGATGCGAACGTGGACGTACCGCACGACTCGTTCGTAATGCGTCTCGTAGAGCGTGGCCACGGCAGCCCGCTTGCGAGCGATGTCGTCCGGTCCGGGTGTCGGCAAGGCTTACCTTGTCGTTACAGGATGTCCCGCGTTCCTTCAGGTCTGCGAGACGCATATGGCCCGGCGGTCGCTCCATTGGCGCGCGCCCTTCGTTGCTCGTTCACTGGTGACAACGTCTCCAGCGCTCGATTGTCAGGCGCCGACTGAAGTCGGTGACCGCAGGGGCCATCGTTGCGCCCTCTATGATACGGAATCGGCGCGAAGGCTGTGTGGGGCTGCCCCCACCAGCCTTGACACAAACCGGCTTGGGTGGCTAGCGTGCGCCTGAGGTATCTAAAGGAGACCAGGAATGCGATTGAAAGACAAAGTAGCGGTTATCACCGGCGCAGGCAGCGGTATCGGCCGCGGCATGGCCCAGCGCTTTGCCGAGGAGGGCGCCGACATCGTCGCCGCAGACGTCAACGCGAAGGGGGCGAAGGAGACCGCCGCCCTCGTCCGCAAGGCTGGCCGACAGGCTATCGCCGTCACTGCCGACGTCTCCCGCCGCGCCGACGTCCAGCGCATGTTCGCCGCTGCGAAGGAGCGATTCGGCCACTACGACATCCTCATCAACAATGCCGGCATTCTCACCTGGGGATCGATTCTGGAGTTGCCGGAAGAGGACTGGGACCGCGTCCTCGCTGTGAACCTGAAGAGCATGTACTTGTGCTGTCAGGAGACCGCCCGGTACTGGGTCAAGGAAAAGATCCGCGGCAAGATCGTGAACCTGGGCTCCTTCAACTCTGAGCGCGCCATTCCCAGGATTCCTCACTACTGCGCCTCGAAGGGTGGCGTGAAACTGTTCACCGCCTCC
>JACQEE010000136.1 GCA_016200725.1 Chloroflexota bacterium | reverse complement strand
TTCCTCGCTGACGTCAACGAGATCGTGCTGCTATTCGGGGGCGCTGGCGCAGCAATTCTGATTACGATGGGCCCGCGCCTCTGGAAGGTCACTTCGATGAGCCTCTTGGCCCTGCCGCTCGTCGGCCTGCCGAGCATCTCGCTGCCCGTCGGCGCGTCGACGTTTAGCCTGTCTACGCTCTTTCTGACCTTCCTCAAGATCGGCTCCGTGCTCTACGGCAGCGGCTACGTCCTCCTCGCCTTCCTCCGCAGCGACTTCGTCGACCGCCTGCACTGGCTGACCGACCAGCAACTGCTCGATGCGATCGCCATCGGCCAGGTCACGCCTGGCCCTGTCTCGTCGACCGCCACGTTCGTCGGCTATGTCATCGACCGTGTCCCCGGCGCGCTCTTAGCGACCGTTGCGATCTTCCTGCCCTCGTTCATCTTCGTGGCGCTGCTCAGCCGAGTGCTCCCCCACGTGCGCCGCTCGCCCTGGGCCGGCGCGGCCCTCGATGGAGTCAACGCCGCGTCGCTCGGCCTAATGGCCGGCGTCCTCTGGCAACTCGGCGGCGACGCCATCGTCGATTGGTACACCTGGCTCCTGCTCGCCATCGCCCTCGTCGCCGTCTTCGCCACGAAGGTCAACTCCGCCTGGATCGTCGTCGCCGGCGCGCTGGCCGGGCTGGCGTACAAGGGCATCGCGTAGCCATCGTATGACTTTATGCAGTATGTTATACTAGCCTCGCAAAGTCATACTTTACCATCAGAGTCATACCATGAACAAGATCGGTGCCAAGGGACAGCTAGTGATCGAGAAGGAGATCCGCGACAAGTTGGGCGTGGCCCCGGGATCCCGAGCAATTCAGCGCGTGGTCAATGACCATCTCGAGGTGAGGTTCGTGCCGGCAGCGCGAAAGCGGTCCTTATACGGGATACTGCGTCCGTATTCGAAAGTATCGATCCCTCAAAGCGAGTGGCACAGGGCTAAAGAAGCGGCCTGGGCGTCAATTGCTGATGAATGGGTCGAAAGGAATGCTGTGAAGCCTCGGGTGCGGAAGACGAAGACTGGATGACTGCCTACCTCGACACCAGCGTGCTCGTCCGCTACTTCATGCGCGATGTTGAGGACTTGGCCCGCATAGCGTTGCGGATCGTCGAACAGGACCAACCTCTTCTGGTCACGCCAGTGGTTCTGGCTGAAACCGCGCACGTTCTGCTCCGAAACTATGGATTGCCCCGAGCAATCGTGGTCGAGTCGTTGCGAGAGTTGGTCGAGAATCCAAATATCTCTGTTCCCGGAATTGACAAAGGATGGCTGCACGAGGCGCTGGCCTTATGCCAGCCATCGGGCCGAGTCTCCATTCCCGACGCCTTGACCTGGGCCCAGGCACGCTCGTCCGGCACGCGCAGGGTGTATTCTTTCGACGCCCGCTTCCCGAGTGACGGCCTGGAAATTCGCACCAAACCCTAGAGGAGCCTCCCATGCGCTACTGGCTGTTCAAGTCCGAGCCCAGCGCCTTCTCCTACGACGACCTCGTCCGCCACGGCCGCGCGCAGTGGGAAGGCGTTCGCAACTTCCAGGCGCGCAACTTCCTCCGCGACGACGTGAAGGCAGGCGACCGCGTCCTCTTCTACCACAGCAGCGTCGACCCGACAGGCGTCGTCGGCATCGCCATCGTCTCGAAGGGCGGCTACCCCGACGACTCGGCGTGGGACCCGAAGTCGGCGCACCCCGACCCCAAGAGCACGCCCGGCAATCCCCTCTGGTACATGGTCGACGTGAAACCCGAGTCGCGCTTCAAGCAGCAGGTGACCCTCGACGCGATGAAGGCCAACCCGCGCCTCGCCAAGATGCGCGTCACCCAGCGCGGCTCCCGCCTCTCCATCCAGCCTGTCGCCAAGGACGAGTTCGACGAAGTGTGCAGAATGGGCATGCAAGGGTCTACGAAATAGAAACGAAGACGGACAAATCTACCGTTCGTGGTGAGCCTGCCGGATCCACGGACCACAGGTGAGGAGGTCCAAATGGCAGAGAGGCGGCGCGGCACGGTCATCCTCGAGATGCCCGACGGCATCATGCTCGTGCGCGAGCATCGCAAGAAGGAGTTTGTCCTACCCGGCGGCCGCACCAAGAAGCGAGAGCCTGCCATCCTCGCCGCTATCCGTGAACTACACCAGGCCACCAGCCTCGTCCCTGACGACGTCCGCTTCCTGTTCGACCACTCGACGCGCATCCACGATCACACCGTCTACGTCGTGAAAGCGGACGGTGACGCGAAGCCCTATCGCCGTATAGCCGCTGTCGCGCACTGGCAGCCCGGTCTCGACGTAGAGATATCGCCCGGCACCCGAGAAATTCTTAGTAGATACATGGCGATGAAAGAAAAGGCGCCAGTCTCCAGAACTGTGGCGGCAGCCGCAGAATCCTCTGGCGTCTCTCCCCCTTCCTTCTCAGGGAAGGGGGTAGGGGGTTAGGTCATGTCCGGCGCACCCGTCAAGTTCGGCGTCCTCCACGATGCACCGCGTATCGACCCGCGCAACCCAGCCCTGCGTGCGATGACCCTGCGCGTCGAGGAGTGCAACGCCGCCGGCGGCATCGAGGGGCGACAGGTCGAGTTGGTCTTCCACGCGGGCAACGGCGCCCACGACGGCCTGCCCGAAAACTGCGCCGCCGGCTGGCGATACCTCGCCGCGATGCCCGAAGTCGTCGGCATCCTCGGCCCTGGCATCACTGACAACGTCCTCGCCGTCATCGACACCGTCGAGGCCGGCCGCGTCGCCACGATGCAGTGGTCGGGCGACGAGCGCGCCCGCGGCGAGTGGCTCTTCCACTTCCAGGCCGGTTCGCTCCAGGAGGAAGGCCCCTATCTCGCGCGGCTGATGAAACGCCTCGGCCACCGCACCGTCGGCGTCCTCCAGACCGGCGGCCCAGTCGGCGACGGCTTCTACGGCGGCTTCGAGCAGTCCGCCCGCGACCTCGGCCTCGAGATCGTCTCGCGCCAGTTCGCCCACGTCCACGCCACCGACGTGCGCCCCGAGATGGAGCGCCTCCGCCGCGCCTCGCCCGACTGCGTCGTCTTCCTCGGCATGGCCGAGCCCACCGTCGCCTTCGGTCGCGCCATCAAGGCGATGGGCTGGAAGGTGCCGCGCTACTCCAACATCGCCATGCTCGCCGTCGCCCGCGACCCCAAGGACGCCGCCGACAACGAGGGCATCATCTGGACCGACCAGTACGACCCGCGCAACGAGACGCTCCAGCGCGTGCGTTCCGCTTACACCAAGCGCTACGGCGAGCCGCCGCCCGAGACGTTCACCGCCTCGTTCGGCTACGACATGATGACGCTCATGCTCGAAGGGCTGCGCCTCGCGCCGAGCATGACCCGCGCCGGGCTCAAGACTGGCCTCGAGCGCGTCAAGCAACTCCCCTGCGCCACCGGCGGCCTCAACCCCATCATGGGCTTCGCCCCCTGGGACCGCGCCGCCATCAAAGGCCCCGACCTCCTCATGTACCGTACCGTCCGCAACGGCAAGTGCGTAACGTGGGAAGGGTGACGGATAAACAATATGGCCCTTGATAGCCAGACCCGTGCAGGCATTCTTGCTTCTCTTTCAGCATCGATGACTCAAGCCATTGATGCAGTGATTGGCTTGGCTGCTACGAGTGGATTTAAAGATTTCCCCGAAGAAGAGTATGAAGTCTTCTGGATGAAAGCAAACGCCACCGGGGCGAATGGCCTGCGGGAACCGCGCAAGGAATCCTCTTTCTACTCGTTCGAAACAAGGGTTGGTGATGCTTTTACTTTGTGTCCTCAGATCGTCTCATTGAATCAGGCTTGCGAACAGTTCGTTGGGAGTCATGCCTCTTTCCCGGCCGCCTTTGGACGTGGAAGGATCAAGAACGAAGGGGAACTAGTGCTGCGATCCTACTTTCAACAAGTAAAAGCGTTTGTCCGCGATGAGGCCGTGGCAAACTCGGTGATTTCAGAGTACGTGGACAATCTGGGTTCATCATTCGTGGATACCCGGAGCGTTTATCTAGTCGAGAACTTCGCGGCGCCTCATCCATTCAATCTGGCACGCGAAATTCACTTTAAGCCTATTAGCCCAGAAGACATTGATCGCTACGGCAGAATTACACCCGGCTCGTTGCATCCCTCAGAACCTTGGATTCAGGACAACCATTGGATTTGCGAGGTTACGACAGCCAGCACCAAAGAAGCAGCGGTCACAGTGATGAACCAGAGGCCCGCTCAACTCGATGCCATCGCCGTGTCACTTGCATTGGTATCGGTCGGAAGCCCCTTCTTCACTCTCCTGGACCAGCGCTTCTCTACCCGGTTCATGCCTGGCGGTCGCATGCGAAGCACCCGTTCCATTCGTGCTGGTGCGTCAGGGAACGCGATGAAGTTGTCGGAAGGTGAAGTCCGAGAGGTAGGTAACATATATCACCGAGTAGAGCAGGCGTTACTAAGCCAGAAGATGGAGTATCTCAGTTTCGCTCTTCGGCGCTTTCGTCGAGCTGCTTCGCGCGAGGTTGCAGAAGATGCCATCGTTGACTTCGTAATTGCCCTAGAGAACCTGCTCGCAT
>JACQEE010000123.1 GCA_016200725.1 Chloroflexota bacterium | reverse complement strand
GGAATCGCCGACGAGGTTTTCCGCCAGTGGGACGCCGAGAAAGGTCTGTCACTCTGAGCGAAGCGAAGAGTCCCTCAGGATCTCGCGTCTAGGCGAAGGCCTTGTCCAGCGCCTGCACCTGCGCCGGCGCGAGCCGCCATCCCGACGCGCCGCAGTTCTCCTCGATCCGATGGACGCGGTCGGACTTGGGGATGACGATCACGCCGGGACGCGAGAGGCACCAGTTGAGTACGACCTGCGCCTTCGTCTTGCCCGTCTCGCGGGTGATGCGCTCGATCGTCTCGACGCGGCCGCGGTCACCAACAAAGCGAGGCTTTGAAGTGAGCGCGCCGCGAGCGAGCGGGCTGTACGCCAGGACGGTGACCTTCTCGCGCTGACAGTACGGCAGCAGGTCGCGCTCGATGTCGCGGTCAGCGAGGTTGTACAGCGGCTGATTGGAAACGATGCGGTGCTTGCGAAGCGCAGCCTGTGCCGCGCGTTGCTCGTCGGCGGAGAAGTTGCTCACGCCGATGTAGCGCACCTTGCCCGCCTCGACCAACTCCTCCATCGCGCGCATCGTCTCCTCGATGGGCACGCTCGAGTCCGGCCAGTGTATCTGGTAGAGGTCGATCCAGTCGGTGCCGAGTTTGCGGAGGCTGGCATCTGCGGCGCGAAGCACGTCCTTGTGACGCAGGTGGTCGCCGGAAACCTTCGTGGCGAGGAAGACATCCTTGCGGCGGCCCTTGATCGCCTCGCCAACGACACCCTCGGTGCCGTAGACCTCCGCGGTGTCGATGAGGTTGGCCCCGAGATCGAGGCCGCGGCGCAACGGCTCGACGCCGCCACGGTACTGCCAGGTGCCGAGGCCGACCTCGGGGATGCGCACGTCGGTCGGGCCCAATGTGGTGTAGTGCATCGGGCTCATTGTAGCCGCGCTTCGCCGGGTCAGGACGAGGGCTGCGGCACGACCTGGTACACCTCGACCTGCTCGTTGGCGTACACCTTCTTCAGCAGGCCCTGCTGCGCCATCGTGTCGAACTTGGCGATGCCGAAGGGCGGATAGAGCCCGCGCTCCAACTGCCCGACGTAGACGTAGCGCACGTTGTATTCCCGCAGGAAGTCCGCGGCGGAACGAGGGTCGCCAGTCTGGTAGAAGAAGTTGACGTCGTTGCGACGTCGTTCGATAGCCCACTGGTACTGCTGGCGCTGTTGCTTCTGGTGAAAGTCCCAGCCGATGACGTCGGGCAGGCCTGTGTAAATGGAGACGCGGTTCGCCCACGTGTAGAGGTCGGAGATGCCCTCAACGATGACCGGCGAGCCCTGGATGTTTTCCTCCATCCAGTGAATCGCGTCGAGGTCCCAGGCAAGGATGAGCGGGTCTTTGACGTGAGGATTCTGGTAGTCCGCAGCCTCCATGAATTTCGAGGCATCGGTGGTCACGCCGATGCTGGTGCCGAAGCGGTCGCGAAGGCGCGCTGGGGTTGCGAGTGCAGGATAGATGAGCACCGCGAACGCGAGGGAAATCACGGCCCCTCGCCAGGCCCACCGTGCGGCGAACGGCGTGATGTCCGCGCCAAAGCGCATCCGCCATAACGCGAAGGCCGAGACGAGGCCCATGAGTACCCACGCCTGCAAGTAGAACTTGAAAACCGTATTCTGCCTGTCGATGTCATTGCTGAAGACAAAGAGGTCAACGAAGATGCCGATCGCGAACGCTACGGCGATGAGCAAGAGAACAAAGAGGAGAATTGGCATGGCTTCTTCGCGAGCAACGACTTCGCGAACAGCCAGCGCGAGCACGAGTAAGAGGACGATGCCGAGGAGGCCGACGGTTTCGTAGCCGGTCGCGGCTGACGCGGCCGCGATCGCGGCGATGACGACGACAACGATGGCTCGCCGCCAGCCTGTTCGCTGCCAAATATCCTTCGGCATCCGCCATACGGCTCGAGAGGGGAACGCTCTCGGCAGCCGGAAGCCTCCGCGCACTGAGAGCCGCGGCCATCGGACTTCCAAAGCGCCACCGAAGCGCCGCCAGGCAAGCCATCCGATGAACGTGCAGATGAGAACAGCGAAAAGCGAGTGTATCTCGAGGTACTGCCACAGACGGGTGTGCGTCGCCTCACGGTTGAAGGTCGCGTCGAGTGCGTTGCCGATGAGCGGGATCTTGTCCACCCACGACTGCGGATGCTCGGGCACCGGCGCCTCGTAATGGACGATGTAGGGGAGGAAGAAGAGCCCGGCGAGCAGGCCCAGCACAGCGACATCCCCAATCGCGCTCACAACAAACCGCCAGTGAAACGCTCGCCAGTAGCCGTACTCCGCGATGATGACCGCCGTGGCGCCGACGATGGCGTACGTAATCACGTCCCACGAGTTAGTCGCGAGGATCGCGCCGAGCGTCAGACCGAGGAAGACTAAGGGAAAGATCCCTCTCGTCCGCCGGGCGGCGCTTGGCGGCGCTGGCGGTTGCGCCTCGACAGTGCTCATGATGCAGGCGAGGCCGAGACCCAGCGCCAACAGCGTGAGCGGGATGACGAACAGGTGCGCGTGAGGGTCGGCGAAGAGATAGGTGAAGTAGGGGAACTCGGTGATCTCGAAGCCGGGAGGGTCGGGCGGCATCAGACGGCTGCTGCGCCAGTAATCGAACGAATGGAAGCCGTGCCCCTGCACGAGTTGCACGAAGCCATCAAGGTTGCCGATCACGGCGACGAACAGCACGGCGGCGAGCGCGGCCCACACGGGCGATGGCATGCGCGGCCTCGGCACACCGCGCTCGAGATGGCGCTTCACGATCGCGGCGAGGTTGTAGACGACCGAGAAGACACCGGCAACGGTGAGCGCGAAGAAGAGCGGCGTCGCCAACACGATGGCTTTCACCGGCACGATGCCCGTGAACTTGGCGAGCGCGGCATTCATCAAGTGGCCGAAGTAGTAGTAGTTGAGATAGCCGCCCGAAAACCAGGGGTCGTATGGCGGGAAGGTGCTCGAACGGACGATGGCGTTGAAGTAGGCGAAGTCCATCGGCTTCTCGCCGCCACGGTAGGGATGCCAGAGGTCGGGGTTGGCGATGCGGATGCCGTACATGGCGCCGAAGGCGACGAGAAAGAGCAATTCGCAGCCGATGATGAGGCGCGTGTGCTCGCGGAAGAAGGCGAGCATCTCGTCGCGACGGCGCCGGAACAAGAACGTGGAGCCGGCGTATGTCAACGCCATAGCGAATAGGATGGATAGCGCTGAAAAATCGAGCCAGTGCAGGCTCGCGAGCAGCCATGGGATGTACGTGATGAGCAGGATGCCAAGCATCTTGCCGAGCAGATAGCCATGGTCGGGCAGCCGCCGAAAGACCGTGAGCGTGATCGGCAGCGCGAGAAGGAATGCCAGTTGCACGGTGAGATACCAAACGAGCCAGGGCACTTTGTTCACCCAATCGCCGGGGCTGAAGAGGTGCGACCAGGTGCCGTGCGACTGCTGGTAGGCGGCATCGCCCGGCGAGAGGAGCAGACCGAATCCCTGCGTCGCCGGAGCGTGAGGAATCGGCGGCTGCGGGATGGCCTGGTCCAGGAAGGCGCGGTACTGGGCATCCGTGCCGTCGAACGTCTTCTGGAAGATCAGCACCAGCGGGTGGTCGTAGACCGTGAAGGACTCGTCTGCGAAGCCAAGGTTGAGCGAGACGCGTGTTTGCTTGTAGCCGTCGATTTCCTTCGGCTTCGGCACGCCTGCGCGGCTGAAGGTGTCGTCGGCGAGCGAGACGCCGAGCACGTTGGGGTACGACGACTCCCAGTGCACGAGCGTGTAGCCAAGATCGTCCTCGAAGAGTTTGTCGATGACGGCCACCGACATGGGGTAGCGGTCGGGCAGACGCGGCGCGACGCCATAGAGGCGATTGCTGTAGAAGATGACCAGTTTTGCGTCGACGAGGCGGTTGATGAGCACGTCGCGCTTTGTAGAATTGTCGTCGTCGTAGAGCGGCAGCTCGGTAAGGTGGTAGCCCGCGAGGTTGCGGAGGCCTTCCTCCCAGTGCGTCTGCGCGATCGTCGCGCCGGTAGGGATGTGCTCGTGCACCCACTCCGCTGCCGTAGTCGCCGTGTGCGGCTTGGCGTAGATGCGCACGTAGGCGATTGCGTAGAGCAGCGAGGCGAGGATGACGATGGCCGTCGCGGCATAGGCGAGTTGCGGCCGCAGGACGGCGTTGCGATGCGCGCGTAGCCAGGAGACAGCGGAGGTAACGAGGCTGCCGGCCATGATTGCGAGGAACGGGGTCAACGGGAGCAGGTAGCGGAGGAACTTCACCTGGAAGCCGCCGGTGATGATGAAGTAGGGCAGTGCCCAGGAGAGAAGCAGAATGTGACTGCGGTTGCGTCGCGCGATGGCGATGACGACGCAGAAGGCGAGACCGGCCCACATCAACACTCCCGCGGGGAGGCCCATGCCCCAGACCGTCAACTGGCGCATCTGGTAGAGGTACGGCGTCGTGTCGACGTACTGGCGCGTATAGGGGTAGTCGCGGATGCGGCGCACCATTTCGCTCTGTTCGTTGACATCGCCAAAGAACCGGTGGTGGTCGATGAGCGCGTACGGCTCGGCGATGAGAAAGACGGCTGCGGCGACGAGTCCGGCGATGGCAAGCGCCTTGACGACGTGGAGCGCTCGCGAACGGAACTCGGGATCGCGGGTGCTGCGCTGGAAGAGATAGATGGCGGCTGCGGCGGCGAAGGCGATGGCGAATGGGCCTGAACTGACCTTGGTTGCCATCGCCAGGCCGAAGAAAAG
>JACQEE010000122.1 GCA_016200725.1 Chloroflexota bacterium | reverse complement strand
TAGCCCGCCGCTGTGGCCAGCGCCAAGGCGGCCAGCGCATTCGAGGCGTTGTGGCGGCCGCGGATGCGCAAGGCGTCGGCCGGCATCAGGCGCTGGATGATGATTTCCTCTGCCTCGTCCTTGCGGCGTTTGAGCGTTTCGTCCGACTCCATGGCGCGCACCAGCCAGGCCATGCCGTTCGTGTTGATCAGACCGAAATCGCCCGGATGGTCGGGCGCGTTCAAGCCAAAGCGCACGACCTTGCGCGTGATGCCCGCGTCCACGCCGGCGAACATCTCCTCGACGGCCTTCTTCGAATGCGGGAACGTCGTGTCGCCGTGCGGATAGTCGGAGGCCCACGTGACGATGTCCTCGCCGATGAGCGGCACCATCTTCGTGCCGATGTCGTCGTGCTCGAAGGAGAACCACATCTGGCGGCGCACGAGTTCGCTGGGCAGGTGCTGGTTCCGATGGTCCTTCACGGTGTCGAAGTAGCGCTTGTGCTCGTAGTCCATCCGCTCGATGAGGTAGGGCAGCCAGCCGATGCCCGACTCGGCGACGATCACTTTCAACTTCGGATGGCGCTCGAGCGTGCCCGCGAAGACGACGTTGCAGATTGCCTCGTCGAGTTGCAGTGGCAGCACGACGACGGTGGCCATCATCTCCCACGAGCCGGGCGTCGTCTTCACGCTGTACATGCCGCCGCCGGTGTGGAAGGAGACGACGAGGCCGGTCTCTTCACAAACATCCCAGAGCGGGTCCCAGATGCGGCTGCCGACGCGCTCGACGGCGTGGTAGACGTCGAACATGACTCCAGGCAGCCCCAACTTCGCTGCGTGACGCGCCTCGGCGGCCGCGGCCTGGACATCGTGGGCGGGCAGCAGCGCGATGCCGAGCAGGCGTTTGGCGTTGTACCCGCACAGGTCTTCGGCGACCCACTCGTTGTAGGCGGCGAGGCATGCCGACTTGAGCGCCAGGTCTTTGAAGGCAAGGAAGCCCGCGAGGCCGTAAATCACCGTTGCGTCGATGGCATCGCGGTCCATGTCCTGCAGACGGTATTTCCCAGAGGCGGGACGGAAGACGCCAGGCTCGGGCTCCTCGGGCACGCCAGCGCGGTCGAAGGTGGAGATGAACGTCCCACGCCGCGTGCCGTAGAAGCCGAGGCGCTGGCCTTCGCACACCCACGAGTTGTCCACGACGCGCGGCGCAGCATCGCGGTACTTGGTGGGCAGCCGCTTGAGCCACATGTCCTTCGGCACGTAGTTCAGGTCCATGTGGTCGTCAGATGAGATCAGGTTGTAATCGATCATGGCTTGCTCCAGGTGAGTCGAGGCGATTCTAGCACCGCCTATAATGACAGCCAACAACAGGAGTGGACATGCCCGCCCCCGTGACCATCTATGCGATGCCCGGCTGAGGCGTCTGCGAACTGGTGAAAGCGTGGCTTTCACAGAACGGCGTCTCCTATGACGCGCGGCTGCTCACCGATCCGGCGAACCGGAGCGAGGCGGCCGCGTTTGGGACAGGCGCATCGCCGCTGACGGTGATCGGCGGCAAGGCGCACTGGGGCTTCGATCGCAAGGGGCTGACCGCCGCGCTCGAGTGGGCTGGGCTGTCGACGACCGGTGTGCAGGCCAAGCGCGAGTCGAAGGTGCGGCTGGCCGCCAGAGCGCCGATCGCCGAAGCCATCGCCGTGACGAACTTCCTCGACGACACCGTCACGCTGCTCCACGCGCCTACGGGCCGTTATCTCGGCGAGTCACTGGAGACGAGCGGCATCGCCGTGCCGGGGAATCCGATCGTGGTCGAGGCGACGCCATTCGGCACCGCCGTTGTGGTGAGTTACGAGGCCGGGACGATGACGTGGCTCTCGCTGCGCGACGCGGGGTATCTGCACGGCTCGCTCGAAGCGTCGACCGTGGCGACGGGCGCGATGCCGCTCTACGCGTTGGCGCATCCCAAGGAGCCGTTGGTTTACGTAACGAATTCGGAATCGCGCAGCATCACGCTGTTCGATGCGCGGACGGGCGGTTATGCGCGTGGGTCGTTGGAACGATCGCAGTTCGCCGTGCCCGGTCAGCCGGGGATCGCGGCGCTGGACGCGGCGCGCGGCGTGTTGTTCGTCCGTCTGCGCGAAGGCGCCGTCGTGCTCTACGACGCGATCACCATGCAACCCGCGCGTGGTACGCTCGAAGCGTCGACGATCAAGATCGGTCGTGGCCGCGGCGTCGCGTTGAGCCACGACAAGCGCATCCTCTACGTCCCCGAGGCACTCGGTGCTGCCGACGGCCTCGCCCTGTACGACGCACACTCAGGCCAACTGCTCTTCGGTACCCGCGAGCGCTCAGTGCTGCCGACCGCGCCAACGCCGTTCGCGATCGCTGCGCACCCCTCGCGCTCGATCGTCTACGTCTCCTGCTTCGGCAACCAGATCATCGAGTACCGCGACGGCGCGACCGGCGCACACCTACGAGGCACAGCCGAGGCCTCGTCAGTGAAGGTCGGCAGCGGCGCTCGCGCGATGCTGGTGGACCCGCGCCACGAGGTGCTCTACGTCTCCTGCTACGACGAAGGCGCCGTGTATATGTTCGACGCGCTCACTGGTGCGACGCGGTCGGTCATCAAGGTGGGTCGCGGGCCGCGCGGCATGGCACTGCTCGGCTAACCCCCGTTCGTCATGAGCCTGTCGAAGGACGAACGGGGAGGCGTTGACTCCTGTCCGCGCGCTGGCCTACACTGCGTCCAATGACACTGGGCAAGGAGGCGGACATGCACGAGGAGATTGGGAAGCGACAGCCGTTCCCGCCGATCACCATCATCCCGGAGGACACGCGGTACATCCCCGCAGGCGCTATCACCATCGGCGTCGGCCACCGCATCCTGACCGAGAAGATAGCGGACGAGTATCTGGCGAAAGTCGGCTACCCCCGCGTGAAGACGTCCGGTTACAAGCACAATGACGACGGCGGCGTCTCCATCTACGTGCTCGACAATGACCTTCGCGAGCACTTCCGCCTCGATGTCTTCGACGCGCAGCCGCACTATCACTATGTGTTCCAGAACGAGAATGCCCAGGCGCGTGTGCTGCTCGACCCGGTGACCACCGGCGACGCGATGCAGTGGGCGGTGTGGTGCCTCACGAACCGCTTGCCCGAAATCCTGCGACACGAAGGGCAGCCCGAACTCGCGAAGAAGGTCGACCGCAAGGCCATCGAGTCGGTGCTGCCGAAGGTTGCCGAGGCGGTGAAGTGGGCGGAGCGGAACTTCAAGGCGGCGTGGGAGAAGGAACGGGCTACGTCGGGATCGCCCGCGTAACCGAAGCGCCCTCGGCGAACGGGTGGCAGGCGATGGCGTGCAGGCCTCCGAGACCGCCCGCGGTGATGACGATGAACTGGTCGGGCCGCTCGCAGAGCGGCACCACGCCGTTGACGATGCGACCGTTCGCCTCCATGCGCGGCAGCAACTCCGGCGGGAAGCGGCTCAGCGGGATCGCCTTCGTCTCCTCGTAGAGGAACTGCTTCGCATCCTCCACCGACCAGCCGTCGCGGGAAACGATCCACGAGAAGTCTGGGCACAGCGCGAGCAGGATTTCGCCCGCCCCGGCCCGCCCCAGGACTTTGTTGCTCGCCGAGATGTCGATGGAGTGGGCGATCACAGTGAGCAGCGCCTTCGCCGTCTTGCACTGCGTGTCCTGCACGTTCAGCGTGCCCTGCGAGCCGAAGACCGTGACGGTGCTCTGCTCGAGTTTGAAGCCGCGCTGGACGTGGAGCGGCGGCCACGGGCTCTTCTCCTCCCACTCGGCGACGCAGGCGGTGATGCGCCCAGGCTGCCCCATCGTGGACTTGCTGACGAGGCCTTCGATGGCGCCGCCGACGTTGCGCATGACGAGGCGGACTGCGCGGCCGATGGTGGCGTTCGCGCGGAAGTTGCCGCCGCCAAAGGCGCTGTAGCCGCCGTTGATGTTTAGTTGGTTGCGAATCGGCCCGTTCACAATGAGATAAGGACTAACGCTGCTTGTGGTCGTGTTGAGTGCGTAGAGGTTGAACTTGGGGTCCGCCGCGGCCTCGAGCGCGGTGACGATGACGGGCATGTACTCGGGCTTGCAGCCGGCCATCACGGCGTTGATGGCTACCTTTTCGATAGTGGCCGGCGCCTGGTTCGGCGGGACCACGGAGACGACATCCGCGGCTGGGCGCTTCGAGCCCGCGATCATGCGCTCGACGCGCTCTTTCGTGGGCGGGATGATGGGCAAACCATCGATCCAGCCTTGGTCACTGGCGTACTGGTAAACGGCCTCGAGGTCGTCATCGACGCCATGCGCTTGCGATGTAAGCGGATTCGCCATATCCCGGCCTCTACTCGCCTGTTTCTGGCCTCTTATGCAGGGGCGCATTTCAAATGCGCCCGTTCTCCCCTTCCCTTCCAGAGCCTGCCCTGAGCGCAGTCGAAGGGGAAGGGGCAGGGGTTAGGTTACTTCTTCGCCTCCGGCGCCTTACCCGTCCTCAGCGCCGTGGCGATCTCTTGGAACTTATCTCTCGCCAAGCCCTTGATGTCGTCCTTCGGCAATGGCTCGAACGGATGCGGCACGATGACCATCGGGATGTTCGAGCGGTTGCGCGCGCGCAGCATGCTCTGGGCAAGTTTGACGAACTCGGAGGTAACGACCAGGACGGTGGGCTTGCCCAGGTCGGCGGAGGTAATCGTGTCGTGGACACTCCACGCGGTGCACGACCCTCAGGCCGCGAGGCCGACGACGACGGCATCTACCTCCGAGGCGAACTTCTTCATCTCCTCCGTACCTTCCTTCTGCGTTGCGGACGTCCGGGTCTTCGGGTGGTAGTGGACGACGTCGCGCAGTTCGAAGTTGGCGCGGAGTTGCTTGTCTGCCTCGTCGCAGAAGATGTCGTAGTTGGCCCAGTCCACGCGGAAGCCAATCTTCTTACCGTGCAGCGTGTCCAGGGTCGCGGTCTTGACGCTCTTCGCCTCGGGAATCACACCTGTCGGGTCAAGAATCTCGATGCGCGGCATGGGCACCTCCAGCGGGAAGTCAGGCGCATTGTAGCATTGCGCTGCGCCGCTAGCGTGCCTTTCGCACAGTGGCGGCGTGGAAGACCAAGACAGGCTCTCCCCCTTGCCGCACCACACGATCAGCGATGCTGCCCAGGACCAACCGGCCAACGCCGGAGCGGCCATGGGTGCACATGGCGATGAGCGTGCCAGGCTCCGCACGCGCGGCATCGATGATCTCTCCGGCGGTGTCGCCAGAGGTAATGTTGATGGTCACTTTCAGGGCCTGTTGCTGCAGCCGTTGAGCGACACGGTTCAGATAGTCCGCGGCTGATGCCGCCGGCGACGGCTCACCCCGCGGTTCGACGCCGCGCGGCTTAGCGCCGACCATCGCGAAGGCGCTGCTTGGCACGACGCGAAGGAGAGCGATGTTCACGCTCATCGTCTTGGCAAGTTCCAGCACAGAGGGCAGCACCGATTCCGCTAGGGCGGAGCCATCGAGCGGGACCACGATCCGGCGTATCGGCTGAACTGTGCGCGCCGCCGTGCTGTCCGCGGGGCGCATGAGGAGCATTGGCACCCTGGTTGTGTGCAGCACCTTGTCGGCGGTGCTGCCAAGCATCCAGCGGCCAACTCCGGAGCGGCCGCGCGTAGTCATGCAAATCAGGTCGCATCCGCGGCCCGTCGCAGCGCGCACGATTTCGTCCGCGGGCTTTCCAGCGCTGAGTGCAACATCGGTTGTGACGCCCTGTCCCGCCAGTGCTTTCTGGTGCTTGCCGAGGTAGCCTTCGACCCTCCTGAGTTCGCGAGCCACTGATTGTCCCGCCCGGTTGAGGCCCACATCCGTGTCGTCGCGGTTTGCGATGCTGACCAACGTCACATTGGCGCTGAACGCCCGGGCGATCTGTTGCGTGTAGGGGATCGCCTGCTCGGCAAGCGGTGATCTATCTAAAGCAAGCAGGATGCGTTTGAACACTGAAGCCCTCTGGCAGACTTGTCGCCGCTCTCTGCTAGCTAGCCGGCGTTTCGATCTTGTACAACTCTCGCGCGTTGTCCCAGGTCATGCGGCGCTTGGCGTGTTGGGGCAAGCCTTGGAAGTGCTCTTGCACCGTCTCCCGCGACTTCGGCCACGTCGTGTCGCCATGCGGGTAGTCGGACGCCCACATGAGGTTCTCCACGCCGACATACTCTGGGTGGCGTACCGCGAGGTCTACGCCGATCTTGTCTTCCTCGAACGTTGCGAAGACCTGTCGCCGCCAATAGTCGCTTGGCTTCATCGGCAGGTCGATGTTCGCCCAGTGGCGCTGGCGCTCGAAGACGCCGTCCCAGCGCTCGAGGTAGTAGGGAATCCACCCGATGCCGCTCTCGACGGAGACCCACTTCAATTTAGGATAGCGCTCCATCACTCCGGAGAAGATGAGCCCGGCGAAGGCGTTCTGCGCGCCCTGAGCGATGAGGGCGTAGCCCTTGAGCATGACGGGGAGCAGTGGATTCGCGGGCTGCGGGCCAGTGCTGATCTGCGTAGCGTTAGTCAGGCCGGCGCGAGTCGCCAGGCCGATGTGGATGTGCATCACGACGCCGAGGTCCTGCGCCGCGGACCAGAAGCGCTCGTCGTCCGGCGTGGGCCAGTCGCCGCCACTAGGCAACGCGGAGAGCAGCGCGCCGCGAAGGCCGATCTTGCGCATCCGGTCGAGTTCAGCGAGCGCGGCCTCGACGCCATTCTTAGGGATGATGCCCAGCGGCAAGAGGCGACGCTTGTCGGCCTTGGCGAACTCCGCGCAGAAATCGTTGTAGGCTCGAACGCACGCGGTGTACAACTCGATGTCCTGAATGGTCACCAGCGAGAGGCCGGTCGTCGGATAGATGACGGAGGCCCAGACGCCATCGAGGTCGAGGTCCTCGAGCCGTCCCTTCGACTCGTAGACCCCTGGGCGGACGTCGTCGTAGGTCACGCCGGTGTAACGGTAGTCCTTGAAATCGCGTCCCGCCTGCGCCCCGAGTCCCAGCGGTGACCATGGCCGGTTGGGGAAAACCCAGCCATCGCCTTGCGCGGTGCGCTCAACGCGCGGCGCGTTCGCCTTGAATTTCGCGGGCAGTCGGCCTGTCCACAGGTCGGGGGGTTCGGCGAAGTGGTCGTCTGCGGAGATGAGTTCGTACTTTACCTTGGTCCGCGACTTGAGCGTCGTCATGGTTCTGCCTCTGGAAAGGTCGGGTTAGCGTGACGCTAACACCAGGGAAGAGGAGTGTCAATGAGCGGCCACGAGGACTGTGCGAAGCGCGACGAAATACGGAATCACAAATCGGCGAAGAGCCATCATACGCAGGGCGTCAAGAGCGTAAGGTCTCGTACGTCAAGGCGCAGGCAGTTTCGACGGCACGTTGGCTGGCAATTCGAGGCGCAGTGCATTCATCGTGAGGCACATAAGCGCGTAGAAGGAGGCCAGCAACGTCGCCTCGACCGCGCCGCGCTGCCCAACGAGGTGCTCGACGGCCTGGAACGTCGCATCGTTGACGCGATTGCCGATGACTTGCCGCGCGTAGTCGACGAAGACCGACTCCTGCGGGATCATGCCCTTCTGCTTGCGCGTGCGAATGCTCTCGATCACCGACTCGCGCACGCCATTCTTGCGCGCGATGTCCTCGTGGTAGGTGTATTCGAACGCGTTCTGTAGTTCACGCGCGACTGTGAGGATGATTGTCTCGCGCGCGGCGTCGGGCAGCGTGGAGTCCTTGCGCACGGAGAGGCCGACATCGGCGACGCGCGCGCCAAGCCACGGGCTGGCCATGAGCAGCTCGTAGGGGCGCAGCATCTGGCCACGCGACTTCACAATGTAGTCCCAGGCCGCCTGGCCCTCCGGCGACAGGTCTTCGCGCTTCATGTACGGCACTCGCGCCATGGCTACGCCTCCACTCATTGGATGCCAGTATCATAGCGAGTGCAGCGACTCACTATGAATCCATCGCGATATCCCTCAGGAGCGTCAATGGCCGCGTCCGTTCGCGAGATTCAGTCTCCGGGGTGCATGACCTTCGCGTAGATTTCTGCGACTCGCTCGATCGAAATACCGCCACGTTGTTCGACAGCGAGAGGGTGATCCGTAGGCTCAAGCTCGATGAAGGGACGAACGCCGCAATCCTTGAGATGAACATGGGTTTTCAGGCTTAATGTGTTGGGATAAGACGGCAGGCGCGAATTAAGCCAACCGAAGAACGGGCCGATGTGCGCACGCGGTTCCAGGAGAAAGCTCTCTTTCCATTGCTTGAAGCTCTGGGCACTGAGTGATACCCAAACTCCCCAGGAGAACGCCTCTTGTTCGCCGTGGACCGGAATCACGATGTTGCCCCGGACGAAGAACCATTTGCCATCGATGACGCAGTCATCTGTCCCGAGCGTACAGCGCTTGGCGCGCTCCTCACGAGGAATGTTGTCATAGCTTGCAGGGGCATCGGTGCCGAAGTGCGGCATACCGCGGTGGACTTTGCCGCACGATTTGCAGGTGAACTCAAATACCATGTGTCTTCAGACCGGCCTCATGCACCCCGTTCCACCTGCGAGAAGAAGTCCAGCACGATCTTGTTGAACTCGGTGGCCTTTTCGAAATAGACCGAATGCCCCGCGCCTGCGAACTTGATCAACCGTGCCCCCGGTACCGCCTTCGCGACGATCTCGATGAAGGGTGCCGTGGTGATGGCGTCCTCCTCGCCGACGATGAACAGCGTGGGGATTGGCCACGTGGTGAGTGTGCGCGGCGGTTTCGCGTGGGCGTCTGCGAGCGGGCTCGGCGCTTTCGTGTCGATGGGCCGCCGGTCATTCAGGCCCTGGATCTGCCGGTACAGGAACGCGAGGTCGGGCCGTTCTATGGCCAATCGCGGCGCGATGGCGCGGTCGAGAACGCTGCCGCCGCGCTCGCGCGTCTCCTTCGCCCACTGCGCCGTCGCCGCGACCGGCACGCCGCCGGGCGTATCGGCCATCACCATCGCGATGACGCGCTCCGGCGCCTTCTCCGCCGCACCCCAGATCGCCCACCCCCCGAGCGACTGCGCCACGAGATACGCCTTCTTCACCTCGAGATGGTCCATCAGGCCGAGCAAATCGCTAGCGAGGATGTCTGCGCCGCTCTGGTTGTTCATGTTGTGCGAGACGCCGAAGCCGCGCAGGTCCAGCGTGATGACGCGGTAACGCTTCCAGAACGCTGGCACCTGCTGCCACCACGAGAGGTGGTTGCCCCCGCCGCCGTGCACAAAGATCACCGGCGCGCCCTGCCCGTGCTCCTCGTAATACAGATCGATGCCGTTGATCTTGGCAAGTGGCATGGTTTTTCCTGCTACCCTGAGCGCAGTTGAAGGATTCCTTCTCCCTCACTGTTGGTTGTGAACATAGGCGGCAGTCAAACCGGCTGTCAAGATAACGTTCTACACGGTAGTAGATCAGTTCCCCGTAGTCCCCTGCGCCCTCTCCCCTGGCGAATCGAGTTCTGAACCGGGTGAAGGACCTTTCCGAGGCTGCGTACACCCCGAGACGCGCATCGTCCTACCTCTGGCGCTGACCTCTTGCGTACCTCCGTATACTGGAAATTGGAGAACACATGTACGACATAGGCATAGGTATCCACCTATCCTCCAGCCGGTAACCTCATGCTCGACATAATGATCGCAGGGCGGAGGTAAAAAATTTCGCAGCCCATTCCTCTGCGGGATTCCCGCCGGGAATCCCGGGCAAATCCCGCAAAACAACGGCCCGACACCTGTGGCTCGGGACCCCTTCACCTCGGCTTCACCCACGGCTCACCCGCCCTTCACCGCGGGTTCACCCCCGGCTCGGGATCCCATTCCTCGCGGGATGCGGGAGGGTCAGGCCTCCCTCGAAAGCATGGTGCCGCGGTGTCTTGGCGGTTGCCTTCTCCCCCGTCTCGCGCCTTGACTGGCAAGAGGTGGGTGACTATGCTCAAACCAATTCCAAGAGGCAACAGTTACCAGCGGTGCAACCAGCCCGCGGGGTCTCTTGTAGGGGCGCATTTCAAATGCGCCCGCCAGCAGGAAAGGAGCGCGAATGGCGCACGACCTGGTTATCAAGAACGGCACGGTGGTTGACGGCACTGGACTCCCCCGCTATCGAGCGGACATCGGCATCAAGAACGGCAAGATCGTCGAAAAGGGCAAGGTCAGCGCCAACGGCGCGAAAGTCATCGATGCCGAGGGCAAGATCGTCGCCCCAGGCTTCATCGATCTGCACACGCACTACGACGCGCAGATCCTCTGGGATCCGCTCCTCACCTGTTCGCCCTGGCACGGCGCAACGACCGTTGTCATGGGCAACTGCGGCTTCACACTCGCCCCGTGCGCGCCGAAGGACCGCGAGTACCTCGCCCGCATGTTTGCGCGCGTAGAGGGCGTCAACCTCAAGGCGCTGGAACTCGGCATCGATTGGAAGTGGACGACCTATCCCGAATACCTCAAGCGCATCCGCAAAGAGAAGGTCGGCATCAACGTAGCCTCGATGGTTGGACATTCGGCGATCCGCCGCTACGTGATGGGCGAGGCTGCCAACGACCGCAAGGGCACCGACGATGAGATCAAGAAGATGCGCGGCATCGTGAGCGAGGCTATGGCCAACGGCGCCTTCGGCTTCACGACGTCGCTCTCACCGACGCACTACGGCATGGACGGCAAGCCTGTCCCGAGCCGCCAGGCGTCGCACGAAGAGGTGCTCCAACTAGGTGAGGCGCTCGCCGAATATCGCATCGGCAGCATCGAGATCATCACCGAGACCGCGGTGATGGGTGCCGACAAGTTCAGCGATGCCGACCAGAAGCTCATGACCAACCTCTCGTTGATGAGCGGCCGGCCAGTGAACTGGAACGAACTCTCCCACTCGTGGGATCGTCCGAACACCTGGAAGCAGCAGATCGCCTACATGGAGGAGGCGTCGAAGCAGGGCGCGCAGGTCTACGCCATCGCCCGCTCCCAGCGCCTCGACTCGATCTTCAACCTCGCGAGTACCGGCACCACGATGCAGGAGAAGCGCCCCACGTGGAAGGACGTCTTCTCCAAGCCGCGCTCAGAGGCGCTCAAATTGATCAAGGATCCCGCAGTCCGCGCGAAGATGAAGGCGGAGGCCGATGAGGACGATAAGGTCACCCCGGTGTACCGCCGCCTCTCGGAGGTCACGCTGCTTCGCTCGAAGACCGGCAAGTTCAAGGCCGACGAAGGCAAGAAGATTGCCGAGGTGGCCAAGCGCACCGGCAAACACATCGTCGACGTCATGCTCGATATGTCAGCCGAGGAGAACCTGGAGACTGAGTTCGCCT
>JACQEE010000114.1 GCA_016200725.1 Chloroflexota bacterium | reverse complement strand
GTTCATTCCCGCGTTGAACATCGTTACCACGAAGGTGCTCTACCCCTGGGTGAAGGGCTTCTTCCCCGGCCGCTACGACGTCTCCTCCGCCCTCCGCTTCGAGCGCCTCTGGCTCGCCGAGCATTAGGCGAAGCGTCAACCCCCTGGAAGAGAAGAGGCCCCAATCATTGGGGCCTCTTCTCTTCCAGCCCCTGCCCGCCCATGCGTTAGCATGCAAGGGCAGTGACGCCGCTGGCGCGACCGTCTTATCGTGATGGTAAGAAGTCTGCCGATTGTCGGTGCAGAGGGAGACCCCGTGGACAAGCCGAAAAATGAGGCTGACCGCATCCTGTCCTACGCTCCTGGCACGCCCGAGCGCCAGCGCCTTCAGCGCGAACTCGAGGCGGTGCGAAGCCGGGTTGAGGAGATCCCGCTCGTCATCGACGGTCGCCAGATCCGCACCCAGGAGATCTACGAGGTGCGCTGTCCGCACGACCATCAACGCGTCCTGGCGCGCGCCCACCTCGCCTCCGAGATCGAGTTGCGCGCCGCCATCGACGCCGCGCTGACGGCGCACCGTAAATGGTCGGCGATGGACAGTTACCATCGCGCCGCCGTCTTCCTCCGCGCTGCCGACCTCCTCGCAGGCCCCCATCGCCTCGAGCACATCGCTGCCATCATGGTCAACCAGTCAAAGACGCCCGTCGAGGCCGAGATCGACCTCGCCGAGATGGTCGACTTCTGGCGCTTCAACGCCTACTACCTGCGCTGGCTGGAGGAGCAGCAGCCGGAGGATGGACCCGCCGGCGAGTTCAACCGCTTCGACTGGCGTCCCCTAGAGGGCTTCGTGCTCGCAGTGCCGCCCTTCAACTTCTACTCGATTGCGGGAAATCTCCCATCGGCGCCCGCCATCGCCGGCAACGTCGCTCTCTGGAAGCCCGCCCGCTCAACTTTGCTCGCCAACTATCGCATCATGCAGGTGCTCATCGAAGCCGGTCTGCCTCCGGGAGTCGTAAACTTCGTGCCCTTCCACGAGCGTCATACCGATCTCGTCATCGGCCATCCCGCCTTCGCCGGTCTGCACTTCACCGGCAGCGCTGCGGCGCTCACACACTTCTGGCAGCGCATCGCCCAGCATCTCCCGTCCTATCGCGGCTATCCGCGCGTCGTCGGCGAGACAGGAGGCAAGGACTTCATCGTGGTGCATCCTTCCGCCGACCCAGAGGCGGTGGTCGCCAACACGATTCGCGGCGCCTTCGAGTACCAGGGGCAAAAGTGCTCCGCCGCCTCACGCCTCTACGCCCCCGAGAGCCTATGGCCATCGCTGCGACATAGGCTTCAAGACGAACTGGCCAACGTGAAGATCGGCCCTGTCGAAGACCTCACCGTCTCTATGGGCGCGGTCATTACCAAAGAGGCCTACGACAAGATCGACGCCTATCTTTCCCATGCCCGCGACCATGGCGAAACCTACACCTTCGTCTCTGGTGGCAACAGCGACGCCCGCCAGGGCTGGTTCATCAGCCCGACGGTGATCGAAACGAAAGATCCCAAGGGTAGGTTGATGACCGAGGAAATCTTCGGCCCCGTTCTCACCGTCTACGTCTACCCCGACGCGCGCTACGAGGAGACGCTGGGGCTGTGCGACGAGTCCACGCCCTACGGCTTGACGGGCTCAATCTTCGCGCACGACCGGCGAGCAATCACCCAGGCCGAGGAAACCCTTCGCTTCACCGCCGGCAACTTCTACATCAACGACAAGCCCACGGGCGCCGTAGTTGGCCGTCAGCCCTTCGGCGGCGCCCGCCGCTCCGGCACCAACGACAAGGCCGGCTTCTGGCTCAACCTCGCGCGCTGGACGAGCCCCCGCAACATCAAGGAGACGACCACGCCCGCACGCACCTGGCAGCGGCCCTACATGGGATAACGCACTTCCGCCCCGCACTGCGCTTCAAGCGCCTCTAGCTCGGCGACCGGACCCAATAGCAGCCAGACCTTTTGAAATGAAAGAAGCCACGCTACGGCGGGCTTCTTTCATTGTTGGTCGACACTCAATAGCAATCAGCGCGAGAAACGCTTCGTTAGATCTACGATGTCCGCCCTCGAGCGGCATATAATTAACTTTTCTCGATACGGCTCCAAGAGTGATCGGGCTTCGGCCCGTGTCATAGGGACGCCCCACATGTTTAGGCCAGGCGGGTTACGGTCGTTATAGTAGCGACTGCTCCAGCGCCAAAACTCGTAAAGGCGTCGCCACCCAGGGAAGCGGTTGTTTCTCGCCACCGTTGCTTTGATGTGCCTGCTAATGATGCGGTAGGAGGCGGTTCTCCAGGCTACATCAAGCCACACCACACAGGTCGCCCGATCAAACAACGGTAACGCCCACCCCATGTAGGTGCCTTCTGTGACCCACTGGCCTAGTGCTGCAACTCGTATGACCTCGGCCGACATTGCATCCGTCGGCCTGCCATCTTTCTGCTGATCTAAACCAATCTGATCGAGATCAAAAATAGGAAGTTTCAAGTCTGACGCGATTCGCTTGGCCACCGTAGTCTTGCCGCTCGCTGGCCCACCAGTGATATGAATCCTCTGTGATCCCACGTCCAGGTCTCCGTGCGACGAACCTAAATCACTCCCTCTTCCCTCAGCCCCTTGATATCCTCCGGCGTCATCTGCAGCAGTTCCGTCAGCACCGCCTCGTTGTGCTCACCGCACAGCGGCCCCGGTCGCGTGAACTCGTGCGGCGTCCGCGACAACTGCATCGGCAGCGTCTCCATGAGGTGCTTGCCCAGCGCCGCATGCTCCAACTCGACAAACAGGCCGCGCTCGCGCAGGTGGTTGTCGCGCTCGAGCCGGTCCTGCGCCGTCTGCACCGCGCCCGCCGTTACGCCCTGCGACTGCAGCGCGTACATCACGTTGAACTTGTCTCGCGACGCCGTCCACGCGCCGACGGCCTCGTCCAGCTCGCACTCGTGCTGCAAGCTGGCGAGGTTCGTCGCAAAGCGCGGGTCGCTGGCCATCTCCGGTCTGCCCATCGCCTTGCACAGCGACGCGAACTGCGCGTCGTCGAAGCAGGCGATGGCGCACCACTGGTCCTGCCCCACGTTGTCCTTCCCCTGGCAGCGATAGGCATTGTGCGGCGCGACTCTCGGGTGCGAGGCGTGGTTCCCCGGCGGGAAGTCCGGCCGCCGCGTGCCTCGACCGTTCACCTGGTAATCGAGCACGTACGGCCCCATCTGCGTGATCGCGCTCTCGACGATGGCCTGGTCGATGTACTGGCCCTTGCCCGTGCGATTGCGGTAGTGCAGCGCGAAGAGCACGCCCATCGCCGCGATATACCCGCCGACGTGGTCCATGTACGAGAAGCCCCAGCCCTGCGGCTGGTCGCCCGGCTGCCCCGATGTGTGCGTCAGCCCCGAGAGGGCCTGGGCCGTAGGTCCAAACGTCACATAGTCCGAGTACATCCCTTTATGGCCCAGCCCGGACATGCTCACATAGATGATGTCCGGCTTGACCTTCTTCATCTCCTCGTACGTCAGCCCCCACGATTCCATCACGCGCGACGAAAAGTTCTCGATAACGACGTCCGCCTTGGAGATGAGCCGCGTGATGATCCCGTAGCCCTTCGGGTGGCGCAAGTTGAGCGTGAGGCTGCGCTTCATCGGGTTGATGTGGTTGAACATCGTGCCGTAGTTCGGCCCGGTCTTCCCCTGGTACGACGCCTGGCGAAAGGCTACCCATGCGTCCGGCCGCTCGATCATGATCACGTCCGCGCCGAACGCCGCGAGGAACCGCGTCGCCTGCGGCCCGACCACCCACCACGTGAAGTCGATCACGCGGATACCGGAGAGCGGCCCCTTGCCATTCGCGCTGCTCATATCGCCCCCGTCTCTGCCAGCGCCGTCAACTCCGCGACCGTCAGCCCCAACTCCTTGCCATACACCTCGAAGTTGTGCTCCCCCAGCAGCGGCGCGCGACGCGAGATGCGCCACCGCATCTCCGGCGAGTCGATCGGCGCGCCCGGATAGCGAATCGTGCGCCCGATCTCCGGGTGCTCCACCTCGTGCCAGAACCCGCGCCCGATGAGCCCTGGGTCCGCGAGGTTCTCCTCCGGTGCGCGGATCTGTCCCCACGAGAGGTGCCGCTGCTGTGCCTGGTGGTAGATCCAGTCGCTCGGAAACATCGCGATGAACTGCTCGAACGCCGCCGCCACCTTCGTGCTGGCCCATCCACTGCACCAGCGCGTGCCACTGCGGCGTGCTGATCATCGGCAAGATGGTGTTCACCCACTTGCCGTCGGCGGCGCGGAAGTTCTGCCGCGAGTCGCGCGCCACCATCGCGTGACGCCCGATCTGGCGGTAGACGCCTTGCTTGGTGTAGATCCACGACGGTATCGCGATCTCCGTGCACGTCGCGCAGGCGTCGTGGATCGAGATGTCGATGTACTGCCCGCGACCCGACGCGTCGCGCTCGACGAGCGCCGTGAGTATCGCGATGGCCGCGAAGTTCCCGCCGACGTGCAGCGACTGGTAGCCTGTCCCCGCGATGGGCTGACCCGTTGGGTCGTCGGGCCCCGTCGACGCCATCTGTCCCCCGAGCGCCATGTGGATGAGGTCGGAGGCCAGCAGGTCGCGCCAGGGCCCGTCCTGTCCGAATGGTGTCACCGAGCAGGCGATTAACTTGGGGTTCGCCGCCTCGAGCGTCTCATAGCCCAACTCCAGCGCTGCCAGCCGCCCCGGCTTCTCGCCGTCGAGCAGGATGTCCGCGCTATCCACGAGCCGCCGAAAGAGTGCGCGCCCTTCCGCCTTGTCGAGCTCGAGGGTGACGCCGCGCTTGCTGGTGTTGTAGTGCCAGAAGAACAGGCTCTTGTTGGCGTCCGGGATGTCGTCCACGAACGGCCCGATGCGCCGCGACGCCTCGCCCCCGAGCGGCTCGATCTTGATCACGTCCGCGCCCATGTCGCCGAACAACTTGGCGGCGTAGCCCACCTTCGGGTCGCCCAGCTCGACGACGCGCAGCCCCGTGGCGGCAGACGGCGGGTTCAGCGATGGGTCAGGCATAGCGCGGGACATTCTAGCAGCGCAAGGTGTGTTACATGCGAGGCGATCTATCGTTCCACTTGCCCGCCAGGCGTCGCCCTGCGACTGCACCGACGGCGAATCCAATGGTTCCACCAGCAATTATGAAGGCCACTGCTGCCATTCTTTGGAACACGAATCTGTCATGGTTACCGTGCGAAGCTGTGAACCATATTGCTATTCCTGGGATGACCCCAACGCTGGCACCAATCATTAGACCAGCAATCACCAGAGGAACGATCCTCCATGGAGGAGGCTCATTCCCTCGGTAATGCACCCAGAGGTGTTCGTCTATCTTCCCTAGTACGAACTCGCCACAGATCTCGCACTTGGGCATTTATTACCTCGCCGCTCTACGGCCACCCCGCCCCCGGCACGTCCACCTGTGTCGACTCGAGCCAGCCCTTCGTGTGGCCGGGACCCTGCTTACCGTCGATGCTCATCGACGTGCACATGTACATCGTCTTGCGGTCAGGCCCGCCGAGCGCCACTGCGATCGGCGATCTTCCCTCGATCTTGATCCGCTCGACGATGCGCGTCCCCTCGAACACGCGGCAGTATTCGTTCCACGTCGGCACCGCCGTCCACACCGCGCCCTCGGCGTCCAGCGCGATGCCGTCGGGGATGCCGTCCTTGAAGTCGGCGAAGAGCTTCTTGTTCGTCAGCGACCCGTCTGCTGTGATGTCGAACTTCCACAACTTGTGCCCGATGCTCTCCGCGATGATGAGCGTCTTGTTATCCGGCGTCACTACCGTCCCGTTGGGGATCATGAAGCCGCCCGCGACGACGCGCACCGCGCCCGTGTTTGTGTCCACCATAATCACGTCTGCCGGCTTCGGCGTCTCGCCATGGTGTACCTGGTAGCCCAGGTTGCCGATGTACGCGTGGCCGCGCCCATCGACAACCATGTCGTTCGTGTCCGCCGGCGCGTACTTCGAAAGATCGGCCAGCACCGACAACTTGCCATTCTCGAAGCGCATCAACTTGCGGTCGAGCATCGAGATGATGAGCAGCCTGCCCTTGAGGTCCCAGCCCATGCCCGATGGCCGGTTCGGCACCTCGACGATGAACTCCACCTTCCCCTTCATGTCCAGCGTGAAGACCTTGTTGTTGTACATGTCGGCGAAGAAGAGCCGGTCCTTGTGCCAGCGCGGCCCTTCGCCAAAAGCCAGGTTGTCGAGAATCACCTTGCGTGTACGCGCCATGGAGAGCCTCCTGAGGGATGGGGGGAAGCCCGTTCGTGGTGAGCCGATAGCCTGCCCTGAGCGCAGTCGAAGGGAACCATGAACGGGCGCGGAGATAGCGACGCCATGCTGGTACGCAACGAATCCTGTGTCAAGCGCGCGTTTGTCATGCTGACCCGCTGCGGGTCAGCATCTCATGCCCCGCAGGTAACCGCGCCACGAGTCGCGAGAGCCGTTCGTGGTAAGCCTGTCGAACCACGGGGACGGGGCCTACCCCACGCGCTCCCGCAGCAGCGACGTCTCGTGCCCCGGCGCCGTCGTGAGCAGCTGCGAGAACCACTCGCGCCAGTACCGCGACGAGTCCGCCTTCCACTTCTTGATGCCTGCATCGCTCTTCGCCCGTGAGACGTACTCGCCGAACGAGGCGTAGTCCCGCGTGCGCCACAGGAACGTGATCTCGTTGCTCGGCCCCGAGCCGACGGGCGTCTCCCACGAGCCGACTAACTCCAGTCCGAGGCGCTTCATCGTCGGCACGAAGTCCGCGCAGAAGCGCTTCCAGTACTCGACCCGCCAGTTCCCATGCTTCCCGTCCGGCTCAAACTCGATCCGCTCGTGGTAGTAGAGACTCTTCCCCTCGCCCGTCCGCGGGAGAGGACTCCTGGCGGAGCCAGGAAGGTGAGGGTCCGCTCCCTCCGTCCCCTTCAGCAGCGACACCTCGTGTCCCGGCGTCGTCAGCAGGATCTTCGTGAACCATCGCTGGCGATAGACCCACATCTCGCCGCGACGCTTGTGCACCACCGGGTCTACCGTCGCGCCGTGCGTCCGCGCGATGAACTCCCCGTACGTCGTGTACGACTCCGTGCGATAGAGGAAGACGCACTCGCTGCCCTGGCCTGCGCCCGGCGGCGTCTCCCACACACCGACGACGGGTATCCCCAGCCGCGACATCGTCGGCGCGAGCCGCCCGTTGAATTCCTTCCAGTAGTCCTCGTGCCAGTGCCCATCCTTCCCATCCGGCTCGAACGGCACGATTTCTTCGTAATAGATCATGGCTACCTCCTATCCTCGGTACTCATCCCCGCAGTCGCCAATCACCGCCATCAGGTCGCGCCCGCGACTCGTCACCTCCGCAATGGCCTCTCTGTCCGCGTCGTCCAGCGTGAAGGCGAATACGCGCGCATTCTCCTCGCGGTGCTCCGCGACGCCGAGCCGCGCGCCGATGATCACGCCCGCGACCGCTGGCCGGTCGAGCACCGCCCGCGTCCCCACGTTGGCGATGCTCGCCCCGTGCTTCTCCGCGATGCCCTTCAGCGCGACGAGCAACTCCTGGAAGAGCGGCCAACCGCCCCAGGCGTCGATCATGCGCCGGTACTTCTGCAGGCTCGCCGTGTTCAACTGCCCGTACGACGGTTCAGGCTTCCCGAGCCACCGCTCCGACAACAGCCCGCCGAGCATCGTGCCGTACGTCAGCAGCCCGATGCCCTGCTCGCGGCAGAACGACGTCATCCACGCGTCCGGCCGCTGGTCGACGAGCGAGTACTGCACTTGGTTCGACACCACGCGCACGCCCGCCTTCGCGATCGCCTCCATGTGCGCCGTGTCGAAGTTGGTCAGCGCGATGTGCAACAGCTTCCCTTCGTCCCGCAGCGACGCTAGATGTTTCAGCGCCTCGAGATAGTTCGCGTCCTCGTACTCCCACCAGTGGAACTGCAGCAGATCGAGGCGCTCCATCCCCATCCGTCGCCGCGACACATCCACCGCCTCCTCCACCACCCGCCGCGTCATCCGCCCCGGATGCGGCACCCACTTCGTGAAGTACAGGGGCTTGGGAGAGGCCGTTCGTGGTGAGCCTGTCGAACCACCGGCGGCGGATGCCGCCGCCTTCCGGTACTCCCCCACAAAATCCTCCGCCGGCCCGTAATGGTCCGCCAGGTCCCACGTGGTAAACCCCGCCGCCTCGTACGCCGCCATCTCCGCGATGGCCTTCCGCGCATCGATCGGCCCGTGCGCCCCCGACACCTGCCACATGCCGTTCAGTACGCGGCACACGCGCAGCCCCGGCGCGAGGTCGATGTACGCGTTGGTGGGGAGAGGCATTGCGACACGAGGATAGCACGCGCCCGCGGTGTTGGCCTCAGCCTAGCGAGCATGTGCTTCTACTGGATCACGCCGTCGACTGCCAGTTGATCGGCCTTGGCCTCGGCCATTCCCAGCAGTTCCTGGTAGACCGCTTCGTTGTGCTCGCCGATCAGCGGCGCGCGCCGGATCGCGTTCGGGTCCGCGGCCGACAGCCTGTAGAGCGGCCCGTTGACCAGCATCGCCGGCGTCTCGGGGTGCGGCAGCCAGCGATAGTAGCCGCGGGCCTTGAGGTGCGCGTCGCCATGGAGCACGTCGTTCGGGCTGCGTAGCGCCCCGCTCGGCACGCCTGCCCGTTGCAGCGTCTCCATGACTTCGTCAGGCGTGCGCTGCGACGTCCACGCCTCGATCAGCGCGTCGAGATCGTCCTCGTGCTGTTTGCGCGCCTCGACGGATGCGAAGCGCGCGTCCGTCAGCCACGCTCGCTGGCCCAGCATCGCTGCCAGCGCTCCCCACTCCTCGTCGGTGAACACGGCGATGACGCACCAGCGGTCGTCGCCCTTGCAGCGGTACGCGTTGTGCGGACACGCCCACGGCGAGCGGTTCCCGGTGCGCTGCTGCACCCGCCCGTTCACGGCGTAGTCGAGCAGCGCGCCGCCCAGCATCGCCGTCGCCGCCTCGACCTGCGACATGTCGATGACCTGGCCCTGGCCGGTGCGGCGACGGTGCAGCAGCGCCGCGAACAGGCTCACCGCGCCGTGGCCCGGCGTGCTCACCGAGTCGCCGAAGGTAACGCCGAAGCCCGTCGGCGGGCGCTCGGGTGGACCCACGAGATTGCTGACCCCCGCGAGCGCCAGCATGCTGAAGCCGAAGCCCGACAGGGTGGCCCGCGGCCCGGTGGTGCCCATCGGCGGCAGCCGCAGCACGACGAGGCTCGGGTTCACGCTGCGAAGGACGTCGACGCCATAGCCGAGGCGCTCCAGCGTCGGGTAGGTGAAGTTCTCCACGACGGCGTCGGCAACGCGCACGAGGCTCAGGAGCACGTCTTTGGCCCCGAGGTGCTGCAGGTTGAGCACCGCGCTCATCTTGCCGCAGTTGGCGTTGTTGTACCACCCGCCCAGGTTCACGCTGTCCGCCCGCCCCGGCGCCGACGGCTGCACGGCGCGCATGCCGTCGAGGTGTGCGACCGACTCGACCTTGATC
>JACQEE010000021.1 GCA_016200725.1 Chloroflexota bacterium | reverse complement strand
CGCAATTCAGCCATCGTGTTGTCCGAGAGGATGCGCTTGCCCTGAAAGACGCCTCCGCCCAGCACCATCTGCACGATGCGGCTGTAGTCGCCCACGTCCGACTCTCCGCCGCCCGCGATGCGCGAGTTGTCGGCGCTCGCTAGCGCGTAGCGGAAGCGCGTCAGCCCAAGCGGCCTGCCGATGCTCTGATCGAAGAACTGGTTCCAGGAGATGCCAGAGAGCACTTCAGCCACATAGCCGGCCACCTGGAAACTCCCGCCGCCGTAGCCGAACGCAGTGCCGGGCGCGAAGACGAGCGGCGCACGTGCAATCGTTTGTGCACAATCTTTGAGAGCGATTCGTTGGCCCAGGAGACAGACCGGCTCCAGTTGCAGGCCCGAGGTGTGGTTGAGCAGCATCCGCATCGTGATAGCCGCCTTGTCCGCAGGCCAGTCGATCCGCCCCTGCAGATACTTGGCGACCGGCGCATCGAGGTCGAGCCTGCCTTCGTCGGCCAGCGTCAAGATCGCCAGCGCCGAGGGCAGTTTCGTGGCCGAGGCGATCAGTTCGACGGTCTCCGCGGTCTGCGAGCCATATCCCTTCGCGAACAGCACCTTGTCCGGCGAGGTCACCGCGAAACTCAGGCCGTCCACCATGCCCGGCACGTAGGTGGCGAGCTTCTGGTCGAGCCGCCCCCACTCGCTCGATGGCGGCAGCGTGGACGCTGGTGTGGCCGATGGGCTTGGTGTCAGCGTAGGCACGCTCGACGGCTGCGGAGTAGCCGTAGCACCCGACTCCGACGCGCTGCACGCCGCGACGAGGCACGCGACGGCCACGGATGCTAGGACTGCGATGCTCTTCATGCAAACCATCATCGCACAGCGGAACAGCTCTGCTCGGTCGTGTTACTCGCTGACAAAAGAGAAGCCCGCGCACAATGAGCGCGGGCTTCTTTCGGTTCTTCGTAGGGGCGACCCGGTGGGTCGCCCCTTTTCCTAGCGCGGTGCGAAGAAGGGAGTCACTTCCTTCGAGAAGATCTTCATCGAGTCCATCACCATCTTGTGCGGCATCCCGCCCACTTGGAACTGCGCCATCAGGCGATTGATGCCCGCCTCTTCGTATTCCTTGATCTGCTGGATGCACTCATCCGGATCGCCACAGATGACCATCTTCTCGCCAAAGACGTAGTCCCACGTGGGGTTTTCCCACCAACTGCCGACGCCCTTCACGATCAATTTCTGATCTTCCGCCGATTTCGGCGCGAAGAACTCGATCAGTTTCTGGAAGTACCACATCTCGTAATCGCGCATGCCCTCGACAGCCGCTTTGTGCGTCTTCGCGCAGTACACGGGTACGAGACAGTTCACCTGCAGCGGCCCCTGCTTCTTGTCGTGCCCCGCCTTCTTCCAGGCGTTGTACGAGGCGGGCAACTGGGCCGCCACCCTGTCGAGCGGCGTCACTGCCGTCGTCGGCATGATATGGAAGCCGTGCTGCGGGTAGATCTCGAACGAGTCCGGGCTGCCCGTCGCCGCGAAGATGCGCGGGAACGGCTTCTGGATCGGCTTCGGCACCACCTGGATGGCCTCTTTGATCTTGTAGAACTCGCCCTCGTAGGTGAACGGATCGGGCCCCCAGCACTTCTTGATGATGTCCAGGGACTCGAAGAACATACGCCGGTTCAGGTCCTTCGTCTCGCCCTGCGAGTGCGGCGCCTTGAACGTCGTGAACTCCGGCTTGAACGCGCCGCGCCCGATGCCGAAGTCGTAGCGCCCATCCGTCAGGTTGTCGATCGCGGCGACCTTCTCGGCGACGCGCACCGGGTGCTGGATCGGCAGCAATTGGACGCCGGTGCCCATGCGCATGTTGCGCGTGCGCTGCGACGCGGCTGCGAAGAGCAGTTCCGGGCAGGGCGAGTGCGAGTAGCCCGGATTGAAGTGGTGCTCCACGGCGTAGACCGAGTCGTAGCCGGCGGTGTCGGCATACTCGATCTGGTTGAGCGCGTTGTGCCAGATGTCGCGCTCGGTATATCCCGCATCGCCGACCTCAAGTTCAAAGAACAGCCCAAACTTCAAGGGGGGCCTCCTGGGGGGATCGTCACGACTACTACGGTGCTGTATTCAATCACAGGTGTCAGGTTGCGTCAACGAGATCCGTCATGCTGAACGAAGTGAAGCATCCCTCCGGATTCAGGACCTCGCGCTGAAGCAACGTCCAATACAAGAGGGACTCTTCGCTCCGCTCAGAGTGACAAACTCACCGCGGCAGGCCAAGGCCTCGCTGCGCAATCACGTTGCGCTGCACCTCGCTCGTCCCGCCGGTGATCGTCGTGCTGACGGCGCGACGGTAGAAGTGCTCGAAGCGGCCGTTCATCGGCACGCGCACCGAGCCGCGTTGCAACTGCCCGTACAACCCGAGCGTTTCCATCGTCACGCGCGCGAGTCGCTGGTCCAACTCCGTCTTGAACAGCTTGACCACCGAAGCCTCGCGCCCCGACGAGTTGCCCTGCTCCATCTGCCACGCCACCACCATCGAGAGTTGCTTGCACACCTCGACGTCGATGGCCAACTGGGCCACCTTCTGCCGTACCTGCCAGTCCTTCGTCGGCGACTCCGACGGGATCGGCCAGTTGCGCAGGCCGTCGATGAAGCGCTCTAGAAAACGCCGGATGTCGCCGGTGACAAACATACGCTCGAACTCCAGCGCTTTGGCCAGGTAGTAGAAGCCGGCGTTCGGCTGGCCGATCAGGTTCTGCCGCGGCACCCGCACCCGGTCATAGTAGACCGCGTTGGTGCGCTCTTCCGCCATCGTCCAGATCGGCTTGATCTCGATGCCCGGGCTCTTGAGGTCCACGATCATCAGCGAGATGCCCTTGTGCTTCGGTGCGGTTGGGTCAGTACGCACCGCCAGCCAGTGGTACTCGGCGAAGTGGCACGCCGTGTTGAACATCTTCTGGCCGGTCACGATGTAGTGGTCGCCGTCGAGTTCCGCCCGCATCTGCAGACTCGCGAGATCGGAGCCTGCATTCGGCTCGGTGTAGCCCAGCGCAAAGTCGATATCGCCACGCTGGATCGGCGGCAGAAAGCGCTCCTTCTGCTCCTGCGTGCCGAACATGATGATCACCGGCGCCACGATGCGCCCGCCCGTGTTCGACGTGAACGCCCCCGGCGCGCCGCGGTACGCCAGTTCCTCGGTGAGCAGGAACCTATCGAGCGGCGGGCGCCCGAGTCCACCCCATTCCTCCGGCCACTGGATCGAGAGCCATTTCCGGTCGGCCATCTTGCGCAAGAACGCCTTCGCGTGCGGCCCCATGCGCTCGGCGCTGGCGACCTCGCGCTGTACATCTTCAGTCAGGTGCTCATCGAGAAAGCGCCGTATCTCGGCGACAAACGCTTCCTGGGAGGCATCGAGGCGGTAGTCCATCGAGTCATCCTAAAGGCCCCGTTCGCCCTGACCCGGTAGCCTGCCCTGAGCGGAGCCGAAGGAAGGGTGAACGGGGGTGCGTCCGCGATTATACCGTGTATTCCTCGGCGCGACGGGTTAGAGCGACATAGCCGCGACGTTGCCTGCGGGCAGAGCCAAGTCCCACAACTGAATCCGCGCCACCGCCCCACTCGAGGCCTCCGTCGTGCTTCCCCCACCGCTCGTGTTGTCCTGGAAGAACCGCAAGACGTTCGCGTCGATGACGCCGAGGTTCTGCGCATCGTTGAAGGTGAACGCCTGCACCCCGTTGACGTACACGGTCACGTTCTTTGCCGCGTCCCGCGTCATGATGATCTGGGTGAACGCGCCTGGCGTCACCAGGGTTGTTGACGGATTGTTCGCTCCGAAGAAGACGAGTCTGCCGTCGATCACATACAGCCCGCTATCGCTCGTCCCGTGCTTGAAGTCGAGCAGCCGGCGATAGCCGCTCGTGGTGTCCACCGCAACCAGCATGGCGATCGTGTACGTTTCGTTGCCGATGACGCCCGTCGTCGGCGTGAGCGAGAAGCCGCTATTCGTCGTGAAGCGTGCCACCGAGCGTTGCGTCCCGCCGATCGGCGCAGTGCCAAACGTCGCGCTCCCAAGGATAGTCAGCGGTGATGCCGCGCCGGCGGAGCTCTGCAGCCTGCCACCGAACTGGTAGTCAGCCTTCGGCGCGATGGCCGGGGTGGCACGAGGCTGAGGCGTAGGGCTGGCAGTGAAGGTCGGCGTAATGCTGGGGCCAACGGTAACCGGCCTGGGAGTCGGCGTCCGCGTCGGGGTTGGGGTCGGCGTGAGCGTCGAGGTAGGCGTAGGT
>JACQEE010000113.1 GCA_016200725.1 Chloroflexota bacterium | reverse complement strand
GCGGCCGCGCCAGCACGCCGAACTCGAGCGCCTTGGCGGCAACCAGACGATGCGCCGCCGCCTTCGGGTCGAAGAAGCGCCGCGACGCCTTGTCGGCGACGAACTCGACGGCCAGCATCTGCCCCGAGCCGCGAACCTCGCCGACGTGCGGGTGCGCGCCGACGCGCTCGGTCAGAAGCTTCAGCAAATGTGCGCCGACCTCGGCTGCCTGCTGCACGAGGCCCTCGCGCTCCAGGATATCGATGTTGGTGAGGCCGAGGGCGCCTCCGACGGGATGGCCCGAGTACGTGAAGCCATGCATCACCGGCCCGAACTCGGGCGAAGCCGCTTTGAGCACGCCCCAGATCTTCTCGGAGATCACCGAGGCGGAGACGGGAAAGTAGGCCGACGTGATGCCTTTCGCCAAAGTGACGATGTCGGGCTTCAGCTTCATGCCGCCGGTCGCAAACCAGTGGCCGGTGCGCCCGAATCCGGTGATGACCTCGTCGGCGATGAACAGAATGTCGTGCTTGTCGAGCAGCCTTTGCAGCTTCTCGAAATAGCCCTTGGGAGGGATGAGCACGCCGGCCGTTCCCATGATCGGCTCGGCGATGAAGGCGGCGACGGTTTCCGCGCCCTCCTTGGCGATCAAGGCTTCGACCTCGGCTATCATGCGGTCGGTGAACGCCTCCTCGCTCTCGCCTGCCTTGGCGAAGCGGAAGTGATGCGGGCAAGAGGTGTGCAGCACGCCCGGGAGCGGCAGGTCGAAGGCCTTGTGGAACACCGGGATGCCCGTCAGGCTGCCGGCCGCAAGGGTCAGGCCATGATAGGCGCCGAGGCGGGAGATGATCTTCTTCTTCTCGGGCTTGCCGCGCAGGTTGTTGTAGTAGCGGACCAGCTTGAAGTTGGTGTCGTTGGCGTCCGAGCCGCCGGAGCCGAAGAACACCTTCGACAGATGGGGCGCGCCGGCCTTGTCATGAAACAATCCCAGCACTCGCTCGGCCAGGCGGATGATCGGCTCGTTCGAGGTGCCGGCGAAGATGTGATAGTAGGCCAGGTTCTCGATCGCCTTCTTGGCGGCCTCGGCCATCTCCTTGCGGCCGTAGCCGATATTCACGCACCACAGGCCGGCGCAGCAGTCGATCAGGTCTCGACCCTGTCGATCCTTGATGCGCACTCCGTGCGCCTGGGCAATGATGTGCGGGCCCTTCTTCAAGTGATCGGCGATCGAGGTGTTCGGATGGAACATGGTCTCGCGATCGATGTCCTCCAGGGGATAGTTGCGGTTCGAGTTGTCCATTCGGTTTCGTTTCCTTGTTTTGCGCGGGGGCCCAAGGAACCATGGCGGGACCGCACGCTCTGAGGTGACTCTAGCGAAGTGCGACTGCCCTTTTTGTCCGATAAGCCTCTTCGGCAGCCAGGCAGACGGCAATCGAAGCGCGGGCTTCACGTGGCGGCAGGATCGAGACGCCGGAGGCAAAGCCGGCATACGCCCGGCGCAGGTTCTCCTCGAGCTCGAAGACCTCGCCTGATTTCGGCACGGACACGACTTCCACCTGGCCGCGCGCTCGCTTGGCCTTGAGCTCGAATGTCGGCGTCAAGGTGCGGTCGAGTGCGCCCGACCACCAGGTTCTGACCGCACCTTCCGTGCCGGCAATTTCCAGCAGCGAGTGATGCTCGAACCCGGCCAGGCATTGGCTGAGCACTGCGGTCGAACCATCGGCCCATTCCAGCGTGGCCACGAAGTTGTCGGCGAGGGCGTCGCTGCGGCCGTTGCCGTAGGCGCAAACACGCGATGGAGCGCCGTTCTCGGCCGCGTACCAAAGCACCAAGTCGAAGAAGTGCACGAGCTCCTCCAGTATCCAAGAGCCCACCTTCTGCGCGTCGTACCTCCAGCCCCCCGAGCCTTGGCGGAAGGCATGGCGGAACAGCGACAAGTGCTGGTGGCGGACCTTGCCGATGTCACCGCTTGCGACCAGGTCGCGCACGGCACCCCATTGCTTGGAAACGCGCAACTCGTGGTCGAGGGCGACGAGGCGGCCCGTTCGCCTCTCCGCGTCGATCACGGCGTCGCACTCGGCGAGAGTAAGGCCGAGGGGCTTCTCGGCAAACACCTGGCTGCCAGCCTCGAGAGCAGCGACCGTGAACTGCGCGTGCAGGTAATTGGGAACGGTCACGTTGACGACGTCGAAGCCGCCCGCGCGCAGCAGCCTCCCACCTTGGCAGCGCGAGCGGAATCGTCCGTCACCATGACAAGGAGTGTCCCTCAAGGAGCTGCCCGCTCGCATGATTGCCAAGTCGGCGCACCTTCTCTGGCATGTCCAAGACGCTAGCCTCGTCCAGCCACGAGGGGGCGATTGTCGCTGCCGCGTCGACGGCGGAGAGGGCGGTCTCGCCTCTCACGAATCTAGGCCCTAGCCGCATTGGCAATGCTTCGCTCGCCGCCCAAGGCGGCGGAGATGCGGTCGGCCAAGGCAGTCACGTCCTGGATCAGCGCGCGAAAGCGCGGGCTTTGCACCGCGGTGCCGAAGGTGGAAATGCTCACGGCCGCAACTACACTGCCGGCCGCATCGCGCACCGGGGCCGCGGCGCAGACGACGAGCTCATTCATCTCACGATCATCTACCGCGTAGCCATCGCGGCGAATGCGTGCAAGCTCCCTGCGAAGCACGGACAACGATGTAATGGTCTGCGGCGTGAACCTTGGCGTTCCAGCGGCTTCAAGGATGTGCTCCACCTGCCGAGGATCCTGGAACGCCGCCATGAGCTTGCCAAGGGCCGTGCAGTGCATCGGCCTACGCGTCCCGACCTGCGTGTTGATGCGCAGCGGCAGGTCGTCGCGCGGCTCGGACTTCTCGATATAGACGACGGCGCCATCGACCAAGATCGCAAGATGGACCGTCACGCGCGCCCGCTGTGCGGCTTCGTCCATGAGTGGCCGCGCGACGTCGCGGATGTCGTGCTGCCCGATGGCTCGCGTACGTATGTCGAGGAACGCCGATCCAAGTCGCCAAGCCTTACCATTGCCGGTCGTCGCGAACCCTCCTTGCTCGAGCGTCTTGAGCAGGCGCAATGCCGTCGCCTTGTGCAAATCGACCTCGCGGCTGATCTCACTGAGCGTGAGACCTGCGGTGTGCTGCGACAGGCATTTGAGAACGCGCATGGCGCGTTCCAACACGCGCACGGAGCCCGAGCCATCGACCTCTTCGACGGACGTCGCAGCTATCTTCGGGCGCG
>JACQEE010000135.1 GCA_016200725.1 Chloroflexota bacterium | reverse complement strand
CTGGGTGACCGCATTGCCGCCGACCGCGGTCTCTATCGCGTCCTGCACGTCGCTGGCGTTGATGCCGTAGCGCGAGGCCTGGTCGCGGTTGACCGCAAAGGTCAGGTTGGGCTGGCCGATGACGCGGAACAGGCCCAGGTCCTGCACGCCGGGAACGGTGCGCAGCGCGCCGACGATCTCATCGCCCCTCTGTTCGAGCACCTTCAGGTCGCTGCCATAGATCTTGACCGCGAGCTCACCTTTGACGCCGCTGACGGCCTCTTCCATGTTGTCGGCGATGGGCTGGGAGAAGTTCCAGAGCACGCCGGGGATCTTTTCCAGCTCGCGATCCATGGCGACGATCAGATCCTCCTTGCGCTGCTCGAAGACTGGCCGCCACTCGTCTTTGGGCTTGAGATCGACGAAGTATTCGGTGTTGAAGAAGCCGGTGGTGTCGGTGCCGTCGTCGGGGCGGCCGACCTGCGAGATCACCTGCTTCACTTCGGGGAATGACGCCAGGATGACGCGCGCCTGGTTCATGAGGCGGGTGCCCTCGGTGGGACCGGTGCTAGGGGCGAGCACGCCGCGCGCCCAGATCGCGCCCTCGTCGAGGTGCGGCAGAAACTCCGACCCAATCACGCCGCTGCCGATCAGCCAGCCGCTGGCGGCCACGCAGAGCAGCGCGATGCCGACGGTGACCCAGCGGGCGCGGATGGCGCCGCGCACCATCGCGCGGTAGATCTTCGTCAGCAAGATGAGGACCGGGTTGTGCCACTCGCGCACGGGGCCGCGAAAGACGAAGCTGCACAGCACTGGCGCCATCACGATCGAGAAGATGAGCGCGCCGATCAGAGCGAAGGCCACGGTCCACGCCATCGGCTTGAAGAGGCGGCCTTCGACGCTTTGCAGCGTGAAGATCGGCAGATAGGCGGTGATGATGATGCCGCGGGCAAAGAATACCGGGCGCTGCACCTCGTGAGTGGCGTCGCGGATGATCCCCATAATGGATTTTCTGCCGACGCTTGGCTTGCCGAGATGGCGCACGATGTTCTCCACCATGACGACCGCGCCATCCACCACCATGCCGAAATCGAGCGCGCCCAGCGAGAGCAGGTTGGCGGGAATGTGGCGCAGGTCGAGGCAGATCGAGGCGAACAGCAGGGCGAAGGGAATAGTGAGTGCGACGATGAGCGCGCCGCGGGCGTTGCCGAGCAGCAGGAAGAGCACGATCGCGACCAGCAGAATGCCTTCGGTCAGGTTATGGAGGACGGTATGGGTGGTGTAGTGGACGAGGTCGCTGCGGTCGAGGTGGGGAACGATCCTGACGCCTTTGGGCAGGACCTTCTCGTTCAGCTCCTTGACCTTTTCGTGAATGCCTTCGATGGTGGCGTCGGATTGGGCGCCCTTGCGCATGAGGACGATGCCTTCGACGACGTCGTCGTTATCGACGATCTTGCCGTCCTTGCGATGGAGCGCCTTGCCGATGCGGCCCAGCCGGATCTTCGGTCCCTGGCCCACGGCCGCGATGTCCCGGATGCGAATCGGCGTGCCGTTCTGGACCTTGATCACGGTCTTGGCAATATCGTCCACATCGCGGATCAGCCCCACGGAGCGAACGTTGACCTGCTGCAGGCCGGCCTCGATAAAGCTGCCGCCGGCATTGACATTGTTGTTGGCAAGCTGCTGCTCGACTTGGGCGATAGTGAGGCTATATTCGACGAGCTTCTGGGGATCGACGGCCACCTGGTATTCGCGGGTGGCCCCGCCAAAGCTGACCACGTCGACGACGTTCGGCACCGACTTCATTTGGCGCTCGATAAACCAGTCCTGAAGGGACTTCAATTCCATCAGGTCGTATTGCGGGTTGGCGCTGGTGAGGGTGTACCAGTAGATCTGACCGACCGGGCTGTAATCGGCGCCGATTTGCGGCTGGAGGTTCCGAGGCAGCGCGACCTGCGAGATGCGTTCCAGGACCTTCTGGCGGTTCCAATCGTTTTCGGACTCGTCGTCGAAGATGAGCATGACGCTGGAGAGCCCGAAGAGCGAGGTGGAACGCAGATGCTGCAGGTGCGGCATGCCGTTCATGGCGATCTCGATGGGTATCGTGACCTGCTGCTCGATCTCTTCGGCGGCGCGGCCGGACCACTGCGTGATCACTTGGACGTAGTTATTGGCGACGTCGGGATAGGCCTCGATGGGAAGCTGGCGGAAGGAGATGTAGCCCCAACCAAAGAGGAGAATTGCCAGCGCGATGACGAGGAGGCGATTACCGAGAGCAAAATCGACGAGGCGGCCAATCACTTGAAGGTGACCACGCTTTCTCCGCCCTCGCGCGCGTGTCTTACCAGGGCGACGAAGCGATGCGCGAGCTCCTGGAGCCAGGTCACGTTACGCTTGTGGATAGCCTCGTTGGGCAACAGGTCCTTGCCGACGCCGACGGCCGACGCGCCGGCATGGATGTAGTGGGCCAGGGTATGTTGCCGGACGCCGCCCGCGGCGACCAGGTTGATCTGGGGCAACGCCACCTTCATGGCGCGGATATAGTGCTCGCCGCCGAGTTGCGAGCAAGGGAAGACCTTGACCAGGTCGGCGCCGGCCTTCCAGGCGGTGATGATTTCGGTCGGCGTCAGGGCGCCGGGCAGCACCAGAATGCCGCTCTTGACGGCCACTTCGACGACGCCAAGGTCGAGCCCGGTACTGGTCAGGAACATGGCGCCGGCATCGATGCAGCGCTGGGCATGGTCGGCGTCGAGGACGGTGCCGGCGCCGACCACCATGTCGGGAAATTCGCGGACGAGCTCGCCGATCAGCTCGATGGCGCCGGGGATGGTGAGGGTGATTTCGGCGATCGGGATGCCGGCCTGGTGGAGGGTTTCAGCGGCAAAGCGTGCGTCCAGGGCGGAGGCTACACGGATCGCCGGGATAATGCCGATTTCGCCGACCCGGGCGCGGACTTCGGGCTTGGTCATTCACCCACCATTCTGCTTCTTGGGATGCATCGTAGCAGGCGAGTGGTTGGCCCGTTCGTGATGTGAACTGTATCAGGGCACGGCTTCAG
>JACQEE010000131.1 GCA_016200725.1 Chloroflexota bacterium | reverse complement strand
GTAGCCGAGAAATCATGCTTTCGAGCTCGCGCACGATCACTTCGGCATCGGCTCCCTCGCGAGCCATTGCCAGCGCGTACGCCGATTCCAGCACGCCTGCGCCGCCGGTGATGACTGCTGCCTTGCCTTCGAGCACGCCCATGTCTGGGCCTCCTTCGAGTCCTATCCGTCGCCGCCGCGCATCCTACCGCGCTCAATGGATCAGGGCAACGCTTCGATCCGTGACCTTTTCGTGACGCATCGACCGATGCTGTGACTCGTTCGTGACGGCGATGCCGGAAACTGTCTATCGAGCGAGAAGGGGTTTCCGAGGAGCAGCGATGTCCGATTCCCAATCCACGCAGCCTTCTGCGTGCAAACGCTGCGGTTGGCGCACTGAACGCGGCGATCTCTGCGATCGCTGTGTCGCAATCGTTGAGGCGGCTGCAAACGCGGGGATTCTCGCCGGAGCCGCTTGGGCTCCGACAACCTTCGTCGACTAACTGCCCTGCCGCTCACTTTCGTTGACACCTTTGAAACGCCGGCGCTACACTCCCGCCATCTGAACGGGGGTGCTTCATGGCTCCGGAGAAACTGCTCAAAGGCAAGATTGCCATCGTCACCGGCGGCGCGTCGGGTATCGGCAAGGCAACGACGCTGCTGAAGGCTGGCTCCGAAGCGCTTCCCGTCCAGACCGATGTCTCGAAGTGGGACGACGTGCGCCGCATGGTCGAGCAGGTCCTCGCGCGCTTCGGCCGCATCGACATCCTCGTCAACGACGCTGCGGTGAGTATGCGCACCAGTCTCGAGTCGGTCACAGAAGCCGCCTGGGACAAAGTTCTCGCGGTGAACCTCAAGGGTCCAATGTGGTGCTGCAAGGCTGTGATGCCGCACATGCAGAAACAGAAAGCCGGAGCCATCGTCAACATCTCGTCAGGCTCGGGCTTCCGGCCCGCCGGCGCGGCGATCGCCTACGGCTGCTCGAAGGCCGCCGTGGCGCATCTGAGCCGCAGCCTTGCCTTCGACTACGCGAAGGACAACATCCGTGTGAACACGGTCGCGCCTGGTCTCACCGACACGCCTATGACGCGCAAGAACTGGCCGACGACGGAAGAACTCATGCACAGGGCAACAGAGTCGAACATCGCCAACCCCATGCGCGTCGTTCTCGAGCCGCGCGACCAGGCTAGTGCTGTGCTCTTCCTCGTCTCCGACGCCTCGCGCTACATCACCGGCCAGACGATCCACGTCAATGCCGGGTCCTGGCTGTCGTAAAGCCTGACACTTTGTTGCAGCGACTTCCGCCGCTATAATCCGCTCGCTTCGCCTTCTCCATTCGACCCTTCCCTTCAGCTTCGCTCAGGGCAGGCTAACGGTGCAGGGCAAAGGGAGAACGGCACTCTTAAGGAGGCTTCGTATGGCTGAGGAACTTCGCTGGAAAGCACCCTCGTACCAGGTCAATATGAAGGGCAAGGTGATCGGGTACGCGAACAAAGACCCGAACAACTGGGGCAAGTGGGGTGAGGCTGACCAGAAGGGCTGTGCCAACTACATCACCCCTGCCGCGATCAAGGCTGCTGGTGGACTCATCAAGCAGGGGAAGGTCATCTCATGTGCGATGAGCATCGACGGTGAAGCGCCAAGCCTACGCACGCCGCCGCTCAAGTTCATGACCATGACCAGCGCCGACGCCATCCTCGGCGACCCCAAGAAGGCCTACTTTCCAGGCCTCCAGGTCAACGACGACTTTCTCGCCATGCCCATCCAAGGCTCAACGCAGTGGGATGGCCTGGCACACTTCTGTTGGGAAGACGTGATGTACAACGGCTTCTGGGGTGGTGACGTTGGCACCGCAGGACTCACCCATCTTGGTATCCATCATCTGCGCGAGAGCCTCGTGGGTAGGGGCGTTCTCCTGGACATCGCGCGCTACAAGGGTGTTGACTTCCTTACGCCGGGCACTCCGGTGACCGACAAGGACCTTGATGGCTGCGCAAAGAAGCAGGGCGTTCAAGTTAAGGCTGGCGACATGCTGCTCGTGCGGACGGGCCACATGGGGCGCTGGCCGAAGATCCCGCAGCCCGAGCGCATGGGCTTTCTGCGTGGCGGCGAGCCTGGCATGAGTATCACCACGCCGCCGTGGCTTCACGAGCGCCAGGTGACTGCCGTCGCGCTGGACAATGGCGCCGCTGAGGTGACGCCGCATGAGCAGAAGCCCGCGCTACGGCCGTTCCCTTGGCACGTGCAGGTGATACGTAATATGGGCCTGCTGGTAGGCGAGTTCTGGGCGCTCGACAACCTCGCTGCCGACTGCGCCAAGGACGGCGTCTACGAGTTCTTCCTCGCCGCGCAGCCGCTCAACATCACCAACGCCGTCGGCACGATGCTGAACCCGATCGCGGTCAAGTAGGGCAGAACTCCACCCCAGATTCCGAAGGCCGTCGACGGCCTTCGGAATGACGAAGAGGCGGGAAATGCCGAAGGGGCGACCTCTTGGTCGCCCCTTCGCTTTGTTCGCTATGTATCGTCGTGTTGTTAGACGCCGACGGTTTCGCGAGCGCGACGCTCTGACACGACACCGAGCAGCCGCTCATCGGAGCGCTGGCTCAGGCTGTGCAGGCGCGCACGGATCGCAATCGTGTGGACCTGGTTGGCAGCGCGGTCAGCGTCTTCCTTGCTGGCCCAGACGCCGATGCGCGCATGTACGCCATCGGCCTCATCGGCCGCCAGTTCAAAGGACTCGATGAACCCCGGCTGGCTGGCGAGGAACGAACCCAGTTCCTTGAGCAGGCATGCGACCTCGCGCTCGGAGCCGGACCGCGGCTTGACGACAGTTGTGCGAATCACCTTCATGACACCCTCCCGACAACATTTGACGAAATCAGTCTAGTACACGAGGAATGTGTCGGTCAAAACCATAAATTAACAAAGAAATAACGAATTGCAATAACCGACCGAGGCTATATTGTGGAAAGGGCTATGCCGATTGTGACATAAGTCGCAAATCGTGACGAATTTCGTTACATGTTGCGCTTGTTAACATTCACGAACACGTCTCTGCTTCTGTTGACCAAGACCTTTGACCGTCACACCCGGCTTGATGACTTACACTCGCAGCGTAATCCACCCGCTAGCCAGCAGCACCATTCCCGCGGCCATCCACCGCAGCGACGCCTCGGGCACCTCGAGCAGCGTCTCGACCATGACCGCCTCGGTGCCACCGTCGCGATAGGCGATCTCTCCGCTGACTCGCACGGCGCGGCGACGGAGCGCCCGTACCCGCGCGCTGAGCCTCCGCTGGGCCAGGCTTGTCGCGAGGCCGAAGGCGGTGAGTAGGGTCGCGCCGGTGCTGAAGTCCTTCGCCATCGCCCAATACGTCGTCGCGACGGGGAAGGCGCCCCAGGCTGCGGCGAACCAGAAGTCGTTGTGCAACTGTCCATCGAACCACTCGAGGTTGTAGGCCACTGCTACGATGAGTCCGAACGCCACGAATGGCCACAGCCAGATTGACACGAGGACCATGCCGAGGATGCCCAGCGCGAGCCCGCCTAGCAGCCCCGCGATGGCGAGCATCCAAAGCGCGACCTTGGGAATCGCAGTCTGCAACGGGCGTCCGCGCAACTCGTCGAGCGCGTGCGCGGCGATGCCGACGCCGAGAAAGAATGCGCCCAGCGCATAGCCGAGGCGGTCCCAGTGGACGTGTGGGGCGGCGGCAGCCCCGATCACGACGTATGAGAGGTGCCACGCTGTGTACGGCGGATGCAGCAGCGTGACGTAGTCGCGCCAGCCGCCGGAACGAAGCGCGTAGAAGGCCGGTCGTGCCACCTCAGCCTCCCTTTGTCCCTTCGATCACCACCGCTCCGCCGAGCGATAGACGGTGCGATTGCACGTTTGTGAAGCCTACCTCCCGCCACATCTCTTTCTGTCGGTTGACCGGGTAGGCGCGATCGAACTGCCAGATGCTCCGCCCCAGGAATCGCCCGACGCGACGCCATCCACTCCCGAGCGGGAGCGTCATCACCGGCAGGCCTATCCCGGTGTACACCATCCACGACTCGCGCAGGCCGAGCAGGGGCGGCACGGTGAACTCCAGCGAGACCATCTGCCCATCTGGTTTGACGACGCGAGCCAGTTCGCGCAGCACCGCGCTCGGCTCTGCGACGTAGCGTAGGAGGAATGTGAACACGACGGCGTCGAATGTGCCATCGGTGAAGGGCAGCCGCTCGGCGCGGCCCTCGAGCAGTGCGACGCGTTCGTCGAGCCCGTCGCCCTTGAGTCGCTCTCGCCCAGAGAGCAGCATCTCGCGGCTGAGGTCGATGCCTGCGATACGCGCCTCGGGTTGCACGTGCGCGATCTCGATGGCGACACCGGCGGTGCCAGTACACACGTCGAGCACGCGAGCCTTCGTGGGAAGACGTAATCGCCTCGCCGCGAAGCAACGCCAGCCGTAGTACTGGCCGAAACTCAGCGCTTGAGCCCG
>JACQEE010000117.1 GCA_016200725.1 Chloroflexota bacterium | reverse complement strand
CGCGGCCTGCACTCGCTCGCCGACTACATGAGCATCCAGGCCGTCCGCTCCGGCGTCGTGGGGCGTCACTTGCGTCGGCGCGAGGTGACGCGTGCCGTGTTGCGCGAGTCGGCCGTCCTCGTTGTCGTCATGCTGCTCATCATCTGGAGCCTGCCGTTCTTTACGGAGCTCGTCAGCCTGGGAGGCATCGCCTCGCCGCTGCCGCTGGCGTTGATCGCAATCGGCCTGCTCTTCGTGCTGCAGACAGTCTATCGTATCCACCACACGCTCGTCTCCTCGATGGCCCGTACCCTCGATGCCGCCGTGAAGAGCGCAAAGGCGCTACCATCCAAGAGCGAACGGAAGAAAACCAATCCGCCCAACTAGACGCTTGGCCAAGGAGGCCGCGATGCCTTTCAAGGCGTACTACATGACTCCAGGCCATAGCCTGCATAAAGACCTGGACGAGGCAGCAGTAGCGGAGGCACTGCGTTCTGGACAGGGGCTGCTCTGGCTGGACATCGTCGAGACGAAAGAGGAAGACGCGCTCTTCCTCAGGCGCGTCTTCGGCTTCCATCCCCTTGCGGTAGAGGACTGCCTGAGCGAACTGGTTCACGCCCCGAAGGTGGACGACTACGACGATTACCTTTTCATCCTCACCAACGGAGTGAACTACCGCGCCCAGTCGCATGTCGTGGAGACGAACGAACTCGATCTCTTCCTTGGCCGGAACTACGTTGTGAGCAACCACAACTTTCAGCACTACAGCGTGGACGAGGTGAAGGCGCAGGTCGAGGCGACGGGCGGCCCGATGTCGAAGGGCGCGGATTACTTGCTCCACAGCCTGCTCGATTCGCTGACCGCCAACGTCATCCCGGCGATGGACACCTTGACGGACGAGGTAGACGCTCTTGAAGAGGAGATCGTGTCGCGCCCGGAGCGGGCGCGGCTCGACATCGTGCTCTCGATCAAGCGGTCAACGGTGCGGATCCAGCGCCGGATCGCGCCTGGGCGCGAGGTGCTGAACCGCCTGAGTCGCGGCGAGTTCGCGCTCGTATCGCCCGACGCCGCGCGCTTCTTCCGCGACGTCTACGACCGCGCCGTGTGGGTCGAAGGCGTGAACAACGCCATCAGCGAGCGCGCCGACCACACGATGATGCTCTACCTCTCATCCTTCGCTAACCGGCAGAACGAGTCCATCCGGCTGCTGTCGATCGTGACGGTCATCTTCATGCCGCTCATGCTCATCGCTGCAATCTACGGCATGAACTTTCACAATATGCCGGAACTGAAGTGGAAGTACGGCTACTTTTCGATGCTGGGGGTCATGGCTGTGTTCGCGCTGGGCATCTCGGCCATCTTCTGGGGCAAGCGCTGGATCACCTGGGGGCGGAGCGGCGTCCGTAAGATGACACCCTTGACGTTCGACCTCGACAAAGTCCGCGGGGTGGGTGAAAAGCCGAAAACTGGGGGGCTTGACTAGTACGCAAAGGGCTTTGCGCGGAGTACAATACTTTTGTAATGGCCTGTTATAGGCCACACAAATGCAGCAACGTCGAAAGAACGCCCGAAAGAAAAAGGGGCGGCCCAAAAGTAGGCCGGACGCATACGAGTTATCCGTCCGGCGGACCGCTGCCCGGCCTGTAATCGCCCGTCTGCGCGACGATGGTTGCTTGGTCAACCTCGCCGGCGATTATCGGTATCTGACCGCAGGCTACTACCGCTCGCAGGACCTCGTCAGCGACGGCGGCAATGCCCACCCGACCTGCCAAGAGGCCATCGACGCGTACGTTGCTCCCTTGTTCCTCGAAAAGGCCGCGATGGCCGGCCTGCCCGTCGCCGAATACTATCTCACGAACGAGCACTTCGACCCGCCTGTCGTCATCGACACCGTCAACCCGTTCCCGGCCCACTCCAGCCTCGTACTCAAGAGCGGCCACACGGAGCGCATGACCAAGTCGCTGACTCGCAACTACACCTACGCCATCTGCTGTCAGACGTTGCCTCCCGGCGCGCGCGTCGCCAAGTTTCGCGCCGTGCTCGGCTGGACGCGATCGCCGCAGTACCGGCCCATCGCTGAAGCGATATGGCGCGTCTACCGCATCCCGCTTGCGATGGCCAGAGTGATCGTGCAGCAGGACGGCAAGATGCTGTTCAGCGCCCTCGGTCCGCTCCCGTTCGCGTCGCTCACAAAACCAGAGCAGGGATACCTGCGGAAGGTAGTCGAATGGCCAACATAGGCGTGTTTGTCGAGAGGTACAACATCAGTGACTCTCAAGAAATGGGCGCGATCATGCGCCTGGGGCAGGTGGCCCAGCACCTGGGGCATCGCCTCGATGTGCTCTTTCGCACCGACATGTACAAGGTGCCGAAGTACGATTCGCTCTTCATCCGGGCGCTCACCGACCCGATGAACGCCTCGTACGTCGCCGCGCGCACCGCGCAGATGCATGGGCTTCGCGTCATCGACGACCCCGAGTCTATCGTGATCTGCTGCGACAAGATCCACATGTACCGCCGCCTGCAGCAGCACGAAGTGCCCATGCCGCGCACCCTGTTCCTCGACGCGCGCGACCTGACGAAGGAGACTGGCACCCGGCTCTTCGACGAGATGGGGCAGCCCATCGTCTTGAAGGCACCCAACAGTTCGTTCTCGATGTACGTCGAGCGGGTGAAGACGCCGGATGAGTTCGTGAAGGTCGGCCGGAAGTTCCTGCGGCGCTCCGACCGCATCGTCGCCCAGCAATTTGTGCGCTCAGCGTTCGACTGGCGTGTCGGCGTTCTTGGCGGCGAGCCACTCTGGGTCTGCCGCTACTTGATCCCGAAAACACGCTGGAAGATCATGACGTACACCCGCACGGGCCGCGCTATCTTCGGCGGCATCGAAGGTCTCGAAGTCGAGAAGGCCGACCCGAAACTGCTGCAGACGGCCGTCGCTGCGGCGAACGCGATCGGCAAGGGCATCTATGGGGTAGACTTGAAGCAGCTCGACGACGGCACCTACACCGTCATCGAAGTCAACGACAACCCCACGATCTGCTATGGCGACGAAGATAGAAAAGCCCCTCACATCTACGAGCGCATCATCCGCTACCTCGCGAGAGAGTGGGGATAAACCCGTTCATGGTTCCCTTCGACTTCGCTCAGGGCAGGCTCTCGGCTCACCACGAACGGGCGGCGGCGTCCGCGAGGCAACCCTCGCAGACCTGCCGAAGTTGCTGGAACTGGAGCGCCAGGGCTTTCCTCTCGACCAGTTCACTGAAGAGCAGTACCGGCACCTCCTGACCGAGGCGCACGCGACCACGTTCGTTATCGAGCGCGACGGCGTGGTGCGCGGCTCGGCGGTCATGCTCTGGCGGGGCAACGCCGCGACAGGGCACCTCTACTCCATCGTCACCGACCAGTCGCATCAGGGCGGCGGCCTCGGCGGCAAACTCCTTCTGGCATGCGAGGAGGCTGCGGTCGCGCAGGGATGCGAGCAGATGCTCCTCGAGGTGCGGCCGGACAACGACCGCGCGATCCACTTCTATGAGACGCGGGGCTATCGCGCTATCGGCAGGATTGAGAACTACTACTCGGACGGCGCGGACGCCATTCAGATGACGAAGCGGCTGCCGGAGGAAGAGGGCCGCGATGCGGCGCACATCGATGTGCCCTACTACCCGCAGTCGCAGGAGTTCACCTGCGGGGCTGCAGCGCTGATGATGGCGATGAAGCATTTCACGCCGCGCCTGAGGATGGACATGTCGCTGGAGATCGAGTTGTGGAAAGAGTCTACGACCGTCTTCATGACCTCCGGCCTGGGCGGGTGCGGGCCGTTCGGCATGGCCGTCGCCGCCCAGCGCCGCGGCTACCCGACGCGCGTGATGCTCACGAGCCGCATGATTCCCTTCCTCTCGTCGGTGCGGCACCAGGACAAGAAAGAAGTCATCAAGTTGATGCACGACAATCTGCTGAAGGAGGCGAGGCAGCTCGGCGTCGACAAGCAAAACGTCTATTTCCACGATCCTAACGAGGACCCATACGTCGAGGCCGGCAAGCCCCAACCTAGGAATCTTGCATTCTCCATTCCTGAGTTTCGAAAAATGCGCCGCTACGGCTCCGAAGTGACCAAAAGCGTGGTTTTCATCAGCCGTCCCATGCATCCAGTAAGTGACTGGCCGGTGTCGCCTGCCGCCACCACGAGCAATGCGCGCCAGTTGTCGCTACCTTTGATCGTCAATCGTGCATCCAACTTGTAGCACCTTCGAGGCGGATCTCACTATGAGCACCAATCACCAGCCTTCCAACATGCCTGCCATCGCGGTCGAGAAACTCAGCAAGCGCTTCGGCAACGTCGTCGCGCTCGATGGCATCGACTTCGAGGCGCAGGCAGGGACGGTCGTGGGTCTTCTCGGGCCGAACGGCGCGGGCAAGACGACGACGGTCCGCATCCTGACCACGATTCTCCGGCCCGACCAGGGCCGCGCGACCGTCCTTGGCATCGATGTGGCCAAGGACCCGCAGGCGGTGCGCGAACGCATCGGCCTCGCGGGGCAGTACGCCGCGGTGGACGAGTACCTGACCGGGCGTGAGAACCTGCGCCTCGTAGGCAGGCTGACGCACCAGCCGAAAGAGGTCGTACGCCAGCGCGCCGACGAACTCCTCGAGCGCTTCGATCTGACGGATGCGGCGGACCGCCCAGCGCACACCTACTCTGGCGGCATGCGGCGGCGTCTGGATCTTGCTGCCGCGCTCGTCCACCGTCCTCCGGTGCTCTTCCTCGACGAGCCGACCACGGGTCTCGATCCGCGCAGCCGCAGCGAGTTGTGGGCGGTCATCGGTGAGTTGGTCGCCGACGGCACGACGCTCCTCGTTACCACGCACTATCTCGAGGAGGCCGACCGCCTCGCGAACCGCATCATCGTCATCGACGATGGCAAGATCATCGCGCAAGGCACGGCGCAGGAACTCAAGGCGCGCCTAGGCGCGGTTATCGTCGAGGTGACGCTGGCCGATAACGACCGCGCGGTACGTGCCCAGAAGGCCCTCGGCGCGCTCGGGCCCACTGATGTGAACTCCGGTGGCAAAGCCGTCGAAGTGAAGGTGACCGATGGCGCGAAGGCGATGATCGAGGCCATCCGCATCCTCGACCGCGCCGGTCTGGAGCCGCTTTCTCTCGCGGTACGCGAGCCCACGCTCGACGACGTATTCCTCACGCTCACCGGGCGGAAGGCGGAGGAGAAGGCCGTCCCTGAGTCTGTCGCTGCGGGCAAGAAGGGAGGCAAGGCATGACAACCGTCGCAGGTGCGCGCCCTCCCGGCCAGCGGTTCCCCTTGGCGTGGACGATCTCGGACACGGTGACGATGACCTGGCGCAATCTCCTCAACGTGGTGCGCCAGCCGCAGTTGATCGTCTTCTCCACGATTCAGCCGATCATTTTCGTGTTGCTCTTCCGCTACGTCTTCGGGGGCGCTATCAGGCCCCCAGGCGCCGTGTCGTATGTTGACTTCCTCATGCCGGGCATCTTCATCCAGACGATGGCCTTCGGCTCGATCAATACCGGCGTCGGCCTCGCGGAGGATATCCGCAAGGGGCTGATCGAGCGTTTTCGCTCACTCCCGATGGCCCGCTCTGCCGTGCTGGCGGGACGCACCAGCGCAGACCTCATCCGCGACGTGTGGGTCATCGGCCTGATGCTGGCGGTCGGCTTCGCCGTGGGCTTTCGCGTGCACACCAACGTTTTCCAATTCATCGGCGGGATGGGCGTGCTGCTCCTTTTCGGCTTCGCCATGATCTGGGTGTTCGGCTTGATAGGCATGTTCACACAGAATGGCGAGACGGCCCAGGCGGCCTCCTTTCCGATCATGGCCATCCTCGTCTTCGCATCCTCCGCCTTCGTGCCGACGGAGACGATGCCGCACTGGCTGCGGCTCTATACCGAGCACCAGCCCCTATCGGCCACCGCGAACGCCGTGCGAGCGCTCACGATTGGCGGACCGGCGACCACGAAGGTGCTGA
>JACQEE010000116.1 GCA_016200725.1 Chloroflexota bacterium | reverse complement strand
ATGATGCCCCAGGTGCCATCGTGGTGGGAGCAGCGCTCGATCTGCTCGACCTCAGTATCAGGGATGAGTTCCATCAGGTTTCCGCCCTTGTTGCCGACGAACTGCTGCCGGAGATGGCAGGGGGCATGGTAGGCCACCTTGCCCATCGGTTTCTTGAAGTCGCGCTTGAGGCGGTTTTCGACCTTAAGTTTCCAGAGGTATTCGGAGATGTCGTAGGTGTGCTCGGAGACGAGTTTGGTGTCGGCTGAGGCGTCGAGTTGCGGGTACTCCTGCGTGAGGGTGAGGCTGCAAGAGGGGCCAGGGGTGACGATGTCGCCGCCCTGACGCACCGCTTCGGCAAGCACCTTCACGTTGGCGGAGAGTTTCTTCTTGGCGAGGTCGGGGGCGCCGGCATCGAGGTAGGGCATGCCGCAGCACTGCTGCTTGGGCGCGGCGCCGCGGATGCCGTTGTGGGCAAGCACCTTGGCGCAGGCGATGCCGACGGCGGGGTCGTTGTAGTTGACGTAACAGGTGTAGAAGAGGACGACCTTCGGCGCGTCCGGGGGAAGGCCGCGGTAGAGTTTCTCGCCGGTCGAGCGGAACCACTCGAAGAAGGTCTGGCGGTGGAACTTGGGCAGCGTGGCGCGGCGATCGATGCCGAGCGTCTTTTCCATGACGAATCGCACGGGCGCCGGCTGCACGTTGGAGAGCGGCGCTGTGGCGCGGGCGAGAGAGAAGAGGCTATCGGTGTTGGCGAGGAGGCGCTCGGCGCGGGAGAGGCCCTCTTCCCGGGCACGGACGGCCTGGGCGCGAAGGAGGAGGCGCGGGACGTCGAGGTCGTATTCGTGCGGCTCGGTGTAGGGGCAGCGGATGTAGCAGAGTTTGCACTGGTAGCAACTGTCCTCGACGGGGCGGAAGGCTTCGCGGCTGAGTTTCTTCGTGTCGCCGTCGACAGGGTCGGTCTTTTCGAAGAGCGCGGGGAAGGCCGGGCAGAAGTTCCAACAGAGGCGGCAACTGTGACAGACGTCGAATTGGCGCTGCTCTTCCTTGAGGAGGGCTTGGGGATCCCAGAACTCCGGCGTGTCGATGGCGAGTTTGTTCTTAGCGGGTGCGCCCGATTTCTTCTGCTGTGTCATTTCAACCTAACCCCTGCCCCTTCCCTGAGAGGGAAGGGGAAAGGCTGGAAAAAGAACGCCCCGACGGCGATTGCCCGTCGGGGCGTTTTCATGCCTAGCCGTGGACGGACTAGATCGCCTGCGCGGGTTCCTTGCCAGAGACCTTCTTGAGGCCCTGGCCGAACCGGCCGGCGTGGGACTTCTCGGCGCGGGCGAGGACTTCGAACCACTCGGCGAGTTCGGAGAAGCCTTCCTAGCGGGCGGTCTTGGCGAAGCCCGTGTACATCTGGGTGTACTCGTAGGTCTCGCCCTCGACGGCGGCGTTGAGGTTCTTCTCGGTGGAGCCAATGGGCTTGCCCGTCGCCGGGTCGCCGACCTGCTTGAGGAAGTCGAGGTGGCCGAAGGCGTGGCCGGTCTGCGCATATTATCGCGGAATATCAGGCTTCTAGCAACCGCTGTAACCGTGTCGCCCCGCTCTCAAACGGCCAGACGGATCACGAGAATGGTAATGGCCAGGATGAGCAGGCCGAGAATGATCGTGCCGGTGAGGGAATCGAGCAGTTTCGTCGCGCCGAGCCAATTCCAGACCCGTCCGAAGGTCGCGGCCCAGAGGCTTTCAGCTCCGCGAAGCACGGGCTCCAGGGGCTTCAGCAGAAGCATCGTCATTTTCCAGCATTCATTGAGCAGCGCGAAGATCGCGTTCCCGACCGCGCTTTCGAATGAGGTTAGGGCATCCTTCTTTGGGGGCTGGGCCGGCTGCTGAGTAGCCATGAGTCGTCTCCTTTATTTCCAGAGAAGGTCGTTGAGGTGCGCTGCCGCCACCATCATGAAGAGCATGGGGATGGACAGCATCACATTGGCGCGGGACGCCAGGGTCGCTCGGCGCGTCCAAGCGGCTTGCTCAGGAGGCGCTGGTTTCCCTTCCTTCACCGTCGCTGTCGTCGCTGCGATAATCTTTTTCTGATTGGGCCAGATGATAAGCCACACGTTGAATAACATGACAAGGCCGAAGGAGAGCCCTACCAGGATGACTCGGTATTCTTTGCTATGAACGTAAGTGGAGTGCTGGGCCGAGAGGCCGCCGATGACGGCAAAGCCGAGCAGCACGGTTGCGAGGGCGGAATAGCGGAAGGCGTGCAGGGCTCGAGGGACGAGATTCATAATGGCATTGCTCCGGGCAGGAGCCTCCATCTTCGGGAACGAGAACCCTTGAACAAAATTGAAGTAGTACAGGAGCCCGATCCAGGTAATGCCCGCGAAGATGTGAACGGCGCGGGCGCTCTCGATATAGAGACGCCAGAACGTTGCTGTGCTCACTGGATGCAACCTCCGCTGTGCGTTGCGAGATCTAGGCCCCCGGCTCCAACTAGGCCAGGATAATGCAGTGCTGGCCCACCGTTGTCAACAACGATTCATGAGTCGCTTCACGTTCGTTGTCAAGAAGGCTGGCGTTATGGGGTAATCGTAATTTTGCCAACCATACCAGCTGCCTCATGCCCCGCAATGGTGCAGACGAGGCGGAAGGTACCCGAGCGGGTGAAGGTGAAGGTCTGCATGCTTGCTTTGCTTCCAATATCCCAGGCGATTCCCAAATCATTGGCGGTGAAGTTGTGCCCGATATCCTTGGATACCAGAGCGAACGTTACTGAGGAGCCGCACTTGAAGTTGAAATCCTTGGGTGTGAACTTGAACGATTCAGTCTGAACATTGACCTGCTGTGTACCAGACGCGGCGCATGGCGTTGTCGAGGCGCTGGGTACAGGCGTCGGCGCAGTTGGCGTACTGCCGCCGCCGCAGGCCGCGAAGACGAGGGCGGAGGCGATGCTTGCCGAGGCGATGGCCTTCGAGAGGTGAAGAGGCAGGGACATGGTTGCTCCTGGGAGTGTGCTGTTCTCTGAGGACTCACCAGACTACCACAGAAATGGTCGCTTACTTCACGACGCCGCGCTGTTCGAGTGCGGCGATGGCCGCCGCGTCGTAGCCGAGTTCGCGGAGGACTTCGACGGTGTGCTCGCCCTGGAGCGGCGAGGGGCCGGGCTTGCGCGGCGGGTTGGCGGATAGGCGAAGCGGGACGCCAGTCATCGTGGTGCGGCCAGCGGTGGCGTGCTTGACCTCTTCGATCATGCCGTTCGCGAGAGTCTGTGGATGGGTGTAGATGTCGCTACGGTCGAGGATCGGCACGCAGGGCGCATCCTCGCGGGTCAAGATGGCGAGCCACTCCTCGCGCGTCTTCGTGAGGAAGGTGGTCTCGAGGATGTCGAAGAGTTCGAGACTGTGGTCGGCTCGCAGTTGGGGCGTAGCGTAGTTGAGGTCTTGCGAGAGGTGAGGCAGGTCGAGCGCACGGCAGACGCGGCCCCATTCCTTGTTGCTGAGGGCGACGATGAGGAGCCACTTATCGTCGGCGCAGCGGTAGGGGGCGAAGACAGCCTGGTTGGAGGAGGCGCGCTCGGACTTGCCGAGGGCCGCAGGCTGCACGAGGTCCATCACCTGGAGGGCGAGGCCGATGTTGAGGAGCGAGGTCTCGACGACCTGACCGCGGCCTGTGCGGCTACGCTCGAGCAGGGCCAGGGCGACGCCGTAGGCGAGGGCGATGGGCGTCGCGGCGTCCGTCGCCCAGATACCTGCGCCAATGGGGGTGCCCTGCACGCGGCGGTGCATGATGCCGCTCATGGCCTGGACGAGGAGGTCGTAGCCTGGGCGACTGGCGTACGGCCCTTTGCGACCGAAGGCGGTGAGCGGCACGTAGACGAGGCCGGGGTTGTCTTTGGAGAGCGACTCGTAGGAGAGGCCCATGCGCTGGACGGCGCGCTCGCGGAAGTTGTGGATGAGCACGTCGGAACGTTTGGCCAACCGCTTGACGATATCGAGGCCTTCGGGCTTGCGAAGGTCGACAACGATGCCACGCTTGTTGCGATTGACAGCGAGGAAGGACGGGCTCTCGTTACCGAGGCTGGGATGCGTGAAGAGTCGCCGCGCCTCGTCGCCCTCGGGCGGCTCGACCTTGATAACGTCGGCGCCCTGGTCAGCGAGGTACATGCCACAGAGGGGCGCCGCCCACATGCTGGCGAGGTCGAGGACTTTGACGCCTTCCAGAGCCATACGCATCTAGAGCCTCCAGACTGCGGGACATTATCGGCTGGAGGCAGGTGACGCGCCAGCGGCAAAGAGCGAGGACGCAGATTCTGAGTCCCGATGGAATCGGGACTCAGAATGACAATGGTGAGCCGCTACCTGGGAGCGAGCGCTTTTTCGAGCGCCTCGGCGTCTGTGGACGACAGGTTGAAGTACTTCGCGTCGGGGTGGTGGAAGACGAGGGCGCTGACCGACGACTCGGGGTCCATCATGAAGCCCTCGGTGAGTTTCACAGGGATGTGCTTATCCACCTCGAGCAGGCGGAACATGGGCTCCTGGTCCTCGAGGCGCGGGCAGGCCGGGTAGCCGAATGAGTAGCGGCGACCGTGGTAGTGCGCCTTGAACAACTCCTCTTTCGCGATGCCCGCGGGATCGGGGAAACCCCACGCTTTGCGCAGTTGCTGATGGAGCAGTTCTGCGAAGGCCTCGGCGCTCTCGATGGCGAGCGCCTGGAGGACGTGGCTGTCGAGGTAGTTGCCCTTCTCGCGCCACTCGTCGGCGAGCGGGCGGACGCCGGGGCCGATGGTGGTGACGAACATGGCGACGTAGTCCCTGCGGCCTGACTCGACGGGCGCGATGTAGTCGACGAGGCTGAGACTATCGGCCTCGGACTGGCGGCCAAACGTGAAGCGCTCGAGCACGGTCTTGCCATCGGGCGCGTAGACGAGCATGTCCTGGCCCTTCGCCTGCGCGGGGAAGAACTTGAAGACGGCGCTCGCCGCGATGTCGGGGCGCGCGAGCACGACCTCCTCGATGCGGCGGACGGCCTGACGCAGTTCGAGTGCCTTCGCGTCGCGAGCGGCCTCGGCTTCGGCGAAGCGGCCGCGATAGCCAAGGTGGCGGACGAAGAGCATCTGCGGGTTGATGTAGGTAAAGATGGCGTCGAGGTCGTATTTGTGCAGGACATGGAGTTTCAGGTCTGGGGGCAACGGGATAGGCACGTCCTGACGCACGGTCGGCGAGCGGCGCGACGGGGCCATCGGGACGCGCTCCTGCGTCCTTGCAGCCTGCGTCTCCTGGATGACCTTCGTATCGGCTGCGACCTCTCGAGCGAGTTTCTCGCGCTCGGCGGGCTTGGCCATGCGGTTGGCAATGGCGAGGCCAGTCATGGCGTCCTGCGCGTAGACGACGAGGCCCTCGTACTCGGGGGCGATCTTGAGGCGCGTGAAGCGGTTCGAGAGCGCTGCGCCGCCGACGAGCACGGGGCATTTGATGCCGGCGTCGGTGAAGTCGCTGACGGTCTCCACCATCATCTGCGCCGACTTGACGAGCAGGCCAGAGAGGCCGATGGCCATCGGCTTGTGCTGGTGGTAGGCGGTGATGAGGTCCTGCGGCGGCACCTTGATGCCCAGGTTCACGATCTGGAAGCCGTTGTTGGAGAGGACGATGTCCACGAGGTTCTTGCCGATGTCATGGACGTCGCCCTTCACAGTCGCCAGGATGATCTTGCCCTTGAGACTGCCTTCGATCTTCTCCATGTGCGGTTCGAGGTGACCCACAGCGGCCTTCATGGCCTCGGCGGACTGGAGCACCTCGGCGACGATGAGGCGGTTA
>JACQEE010000110.1 GCA_016200725.1 Chloroflexota bacterium | reverse complement strand
GGGCGAGTACACCGCGCCGCCTGCACAAGGGCCCATGATGACTGAGATCTGGGGGACGACGCCCGATGCGAGTGTGTTGCGGAGGAAGATCTCGCCGTAGCCCTTGAGGCTGACCACGCCTTCCTGGATGCGCGCGCCGCCCGAGTCGTTCAGGCCAATGACGGGCGCCCCGACCTTCATTGCCATGTCCATGACCTTGATGATCTTTTCAGCGACCACCTCTGAAAGCGAGCCGCCGAAGACCGTGAAGTCCTGTGCGTAAACGAAGGCCGTGCGCCCGTTGATCTGCCCATGACCCGTGACCACGGCGTCCCCGAGGAACTTCTTGTCGCCCAGGCCGAAGTCTTCGGCCCGGTGCGTCACGAACGGGTCCAGTTCCTCGAACGTACCCTCGTCGAGCAGCAGATTGACGCGTTCGCGCGCCGTCAACTTACCGCGCTTGTGCTGCTGCTCGATGCGCTGAGCGCCGCCGCCTTGTTTCGACTGGGCGCGCAACTTATCGAGTCCGGAAAGGCGGTTGTCGGTTGTGGTCATAACCCCTGCGATTGCGGAAGGATCAAAGCCAGGAGGCTGGCTGTGGCTTGCCAATCGGTCAAGGGAATCTTGATAGCCTGGCAAGCGGCACAATGGTAGCAGTACCACAGGGGTGTCGCAAGCCAAGAGGCTCGCAGGGAGAGGGGGATGCCTCTATCCGATGCCTAGCCGCGCACGGGCGGCCGCAGTCCTGCGTTGAGGAAACTGCTCAGCACCATCGCGCGCACGAAGGGATGCATCTCGAGGGGGATGCACTCAACGACGTCTAGCCCGCGCGCAGCGACCGCTGCCAGCCGCGAGGCATCGATCTTTCCCATGCGTTGCAGCAACGCCGCCTGGCGCTCGAGCCGGCTGATCAATCGATCTCGTTCGTCGGCGTCGATAAGGTCTCGACAGGCTAGATCTACGAGTTGAGCGAGTGTCCGCTGCCCCTCATCGCCGCGCTGCTGCTCGAGCGTTGCTTGTGACCACTCGTCGACATATGGCCACACGAGGCCAGCGCCGAAATACCACTGCCGGAACTCAGGCGTTGCCAACAGCGCGCCTGTCTGCGGCATGAGTTCAGCAAAGACTTCGTCGGAAGTATCCGTCTCCGGGAGAGCTGTCGCGGCCTCGTCGGTCATCTCAAGGAGTGTTCGCCATACGAGCAACTCGATAGGCGGGCGCCTTCGCTGTCCGAGTGTAACGTCTAGCGCAGCGTTGAGCGTCACGCTGCAGTGGCCGATGCCTACTTCGACAGGGGCCAGTCCCTGTCGCACTATTTCATCGACAATCTCGCCCAACTCCGTGTCGTTCATCATATCTACGCCAAAGCACTGCTTGATGCCGTCCACATCGCTTACGAGAGCGGTGAACACTTTCAGATGGCCGTCCGCGCGACGCCGGCTCACTATGATGGCTTGGTCGCCATTCTGGTCGATGAGGCTCACACACGCTCGGTCAATCGGGAGGCGCGTTGCCTCGGGCCGCACCGGGGGCCTGTCCTCAGCCCACAGAGGATTCGCGCGCATGAGCACTCGGCCATATGCGGCGCGCGCACGGATGCGGATCCGAGGCGTCGGGTCTGCCTTGGACCGCTCTTCCAGGACTCGAGCTGCCTCTGGTGAACCGAGAGCTTCGATCGCCTCGACAGCCGCGGACACCGTCGGCGCCCGCTTGCTATACAACAGGGGTAGCAGCAGTGCAAGAGCGCGGGCATCTCTTGTGGAGCCCAGCTCAGCGATCATCTCGGCGCGTGCTTCAGGCTCGTCTTCCTCGAGGCTGGCGATAAACTGCTCGCAGAACGATTCTTCTGTGTGTGCGCGCTGCAGCACCGTCTCCCAGATGTCAGCGAGCAACCGCTCGGGGTCGCGGATGGCTGGCGCCGCGTTGCCCGTATCGAGGCGGTGCAGCACCGCTGCGGCGGCCGCGCGAACGTCGTCCGGCGACGATTGGCTCGTGACGATGCCGCGCAGAGGGGCGATCACCCGAGGCCCCTGTAGGTGTCCCAATAGGTGTGTTGCGATCTCGCGCTCGTGCCGGTCACCTTTGATGAGACGGTCGACGAGAAAAGGCGCCGCAATCGAGGGAATCGAGGCGATGCGCCTCGCGAACGGTTTCGCTTCCCTCACCCGCCACTGCCTGGCCGCGAGTCTGGCGAATCCGTCGGCCAGCTCCGCCTCCGTCAACGGTCCCAACCGATCTGCGGAGGAGCGAGCCATCTAGGCCTCCTGGCACTCAACCCCCGGTTTGCCCTTGGCCGGAGTCTAAAACTGTGCACTGCGCTGTCTATTCTCGCTGATGACTGTCAGGAAGGGAAGGGGGTGATCAAACGAGTTTTCAACCAATTCCTTGAATTTAGTTCAAAACCCTCTTGACAATTTTCCCAGGTAACTGGCATGATTTAGATACGGTATTGAACGGATTCTAAGCCACGACGTACGTGGTAACAACCGTTCGTCCCCTAGAGGGAAGGAGGACTCGATGGCCATAAATATTGCGTGGCCAATCTCTGGGGAGCGCAAGGGTGATTGGGAGCGCATGATCCAGTACTACGGGTTGTGCGAGGTCCTGCCCGACCGCTCCAAGCCTGCGAGCGTCGAGAAGACGTTCCGCGAATGGGCCATGAAGCGCCGCCTGGCGTTCGTGGAGGGTGAGAACCTTGTGGCGTTTGACCCCAAGGCATTCAACCCGAAAGACTCTCTGGACCGCAGCCGCTTCGGCTTCCTGCTGCGGTACATCCGCCCGCGCGACATTGCGTCGTTCCGGCGGGACCTCGAGACCGCGTTCAGCGTCCGCTCCATGTATGTGCTCGACGCGATCAAGAGCTACTGGCTCATGGAAGGCGTGATCACCGAAGTCACCGGCATGGTCCACGCCGACCGCGAGCTCCTGCGGCTCATGGGATTCTCGTATCTTGATCTGATGCAGGCGCTGGATGGCATCGTCAAGAAGGAATACATGGTCCAGGTGGTGAGCAATCACCAGCCCTTCAGCCAGGATCTCGGCACCGATGTTGGCGGCTATCTGGTGAACTTCGACATCATGAAGGAGCGCTTCTTCGATGCCGAGTTTCTTCTCCATGCTGCCGGCCAGCCGATTCCTCTGAAGCAACTCGCCGCCCAGATGGGCGTCGACGGCGCCGACGATGTCCGCGCCATCCTCCGCGAGGCGAAGAAGCGGTTTGACCTGAACGTGGAGATCAGTGAAGACCACGTCATGTTTGGCCCGCCGAGCCAGAAGTCGATCGACGCGCTCGTCGCCCGCGAGAAGGGCACGAAGCAGAAACTCGAGCAGAGCGAGGGCCAGCTCCGCGACCGCCTCAAGACGATCAAAGAACTGCTTGATCGCTACAACGCTCGCGAAGCCAAGATCATGAACGAGGCTGAGACGCTGCGCGAGGAAGGCCGGGTTGTTTGGATCAAGGCCAAGATGGTCAACGCCGCAGTTGGCCAAATTGGTAACAAGAAGGTGAGCCGATGACTACCGTTGCTGAAGCCCTTCCACCCAATGCACTGGACGGCCTGCTCCAGGAGATCGCTCCCCAGGAAGTCCATAACGAGGAACTCGTCCAGTTCAAGGGCTACCTGGGCAAACTGGACCACAAGCAGCTCCACACCCTCGAGAGTGAGCTCAAGGCCGCCGCCCGCGTCCGTGGCCGCAAGATCATCCTGCGCGAGCAACTCCTCTCTCGCCTCGGCACCGACTGGCTGCGCAAGCAGCAGGAAGTTGTCGAAGGCGAACTGGCGAAGATCGAAGTCGCCAAGGACACCATCGACTTCAACGTCCTGGAGCTCGAGCTGAGCACCCAGACGTGGAAGCTCGGCAAGATGACCAAGGTTCTGCGCCTCGACGAGCAGGCCGGCAGCGACCCAATGATCGACATGATCAAGCGGCGCGAGGCCGAAGACGAGGCCAGCATCCTCCAGGTCGACGGTGGGCTCGACGACGATCGCCTCGACAGCATGTTCGGCGTGCAATAACGCGCCGACCACTGCTCGCCCTTGAGGCGTGCGGTGGCCAAGTCCGAACAATCAAGACTCTGCCTCCCCTGGGCCCGCCGGGGGAGGCAGAGTCGACCCTTGGATGAGGCAACATGCCAAAGCGCTACGTGGTCATTGCTGAGAGGACCGGCGGCGAGACGGCTGAGATGGCCCTCGCCACCATGCAGGAGTTGGGGCTCAAAGACAAAGACGACATCACTATCAATGCCCCGACGACGATCTTCACGCTGACCGTTGTCGCCGGCACCGTCGGCCTCAACCAGATCAAACTGCCTCGCAAGGCCCCCTCTGTCCTGAAGGAGGGCGATCGCATCACCGTTGAGCCCGCTAGCGAGCCGGCTCCGGCGTTGGCCCCCGATCCGCGTCCCAAGCCTGGCATGTCCACCAAACTCGACCCCTCGAAGGTCGAGTGGGACCCGCTCATGAAGAGCGACTTCGACGAGATTGCTGGCCTCGGCCAGGTCAAGTCGCGCATCGAGCAGGCCCTTTTTTATCTGACGCACCCCGAGTGGTTCTTGATCCTGCAGAACCTTCCGCCCCGCGTCTTCCTCTTCTTCGGACCGTATGGTTGCGGCAAGACCATGCTCGCGAAGGCGATGGCCAGCAAACTGTCCACGCCCGGAGGCGATGGCTGCACCCTCGACGTGAAACTAAAGGTTATCAAGTCGACGGACATCAAGGACCCCTACCTCGGCATGTCCGCCAAGCACGTCGAGCAGTACATAAGTGCGGCACGCGAGGCCTGCAACAAGGGCTCCACGGTGCTGCTCATGCTTGACGAAATCGACTCCCTCGTCGGCAACCGCGCGGATGGCAACACCCACGAGGAATACCGCGACATCGTGAACTCGGTGATCCAGGATATTCAAGGTCTTCAGGAACTCGATACCGAGTCGCGCATCCGCCGCCTCTGGAAGGACAAACAGGTCGTTGACCTTCGAAAGCAGATTGCCCAGGCCGTTCGCCACGAGGGCGTCAAGGATCAGAAGGGCGATATCAACCTGCCTCAACAGAAGTGGACAGCCGATGTCCGCAACGAGATGAGCGTCCTGCGCAAGAAGATCGTGGATGAAGGCGGCGTCTCCACCGTCATCGTCGTCGGCACCACGAACGACCCCACGCGCATCGATGAAGCTTTCATCTCGCGCGCCGGCGACAACGTCTTCTTCGTCTCCCGCCCATCGGCCGACGCCATCCAACAGATGCTCGAGCAGCAACTCGATACCGAGTTCTTTGAACTGAAGGACTCCGAGCGAAAAGACCTTGCGAAGGCCGCCTTCGAGGCTGGCCTTACCGGCCGCGACATCATGCTCTCCTGGCTCCAGCCCCTGCGCAACCGCGCGCCTGGGTCACTCAGCATCGTCGGCGCCCAGACCGTCAAGGCTCATATGCCGCGGCCAGTCGTCGGCATCGAGTGGGAGATGGACCTCTACCAGCGCCTGAAGGTAAAAGGCCATCTGCAGATGGCTGACCAGGTGGGCGATTATCTCGAGGAAGTGCGTGGCGACCGCGATGGCGGCACCGACCTTGGCTCGAGTGGGAAGCCTGCAAAAGGGAATGGAAAGGCCATCGCCCCGTTCAAGTCCGACAGCAAACAGCCTGCGCTATTCACAAACTAGAGGCATTCAAGACACGACTCCTCTCCAACAATTCTAGTATACGGGCGTACGCAAGAGGCACGCGGCACAGGAGTTGGATGGCGGGAGATGGGAAAACTCGCGGTGAGGAGGCAACCTGGCACACTACCCGGCGCCTCCCGCGCCTTGACCGCGCCCGCGCACCTCACTAGGCTTCTTTGCGAACATCTAAAGTGCTGTCATCCGACCTGCGGTTGTCTACGTAACAATGGTTGTCACAAAGAGTGACCTTGACTTGCTCCAGGAGGTGCGCCGCCAGGACGGGGCCGCGTTGGAGCAACTTTATGATCGATATGGGCCATTCGCGTTTCGATTGGCGCTCCGAGTGCTCGGCGACCGCGGACAGGCGGAGGATGTGGTGCAGGAAGTCTTCTTCAATCTATGGCGTCAGGCCGGAACCTTCGATGAGTCGAAGGGCTCCGTCCGCAACTGGATCCTCTCCAGCACGCATCATCGCTCGATCGACTTCATACGGAAGCGCAAGGGCAAGATGTCCAAGGACACCGACCTGACTGACGCCGAATATCGGTTGACCACTCCCGATCCTTGGGATGAGGTCGTCCGCAGCACCGATGGCAGCCTTCTCCGTACCGTTATGGCCAATTTGCCCGACGACCAGCGTAAGACCCTGTCTATGGCGTACTTCGAGGGCATGACCCACAGCGAGATTGCCGAAGCGATGGGTGTCCCGCTCGGCACTGTAAAGGGCCGGCTGCGGCTGGCCCTAGACAAGATGCGCAGTCACTTGGTGGCGCGCGGCATCAGGACGGCTACGTGATGGACTGCAAAGCAGCCGAAGAACTCATCCCTGGCTACACGCTCTCGATACTGAGCCGAGACGAGCGAGGGGACCTAGAAGCGCACCTGAAGGGATGCGAGAACTGCGCGCGCTTGGTTCGCGAGTATCGCCCCGTGGTGGGGCTGATGCCTCTGGCCAGCGAAGACGCCTCCCCCTCACCGACGCTGAAAGCTAAGTTGATCGCCCGCATCCAGGACGATCTCGCGACCGCCAGGTCTCGGCAACATGCGGCGCAACCGCAAAGGGTCCCTTGGTGGAAGCGGTTCTTCACGCTGAATAGCCCGGCTCCATACGCCATGGCTGCCGGTGTCGCCGGAGCAGCGGTCATAGGCCTTGCTATCTGGAACGTGAATCTACACGAAACCGCAAACAAGCGTGCCGATGAACTCGCGCAGGTCCGAGGCAGCGTCCACGTCGTCAAAGCCACCGGCACCGATGTAGCCCCCGGCGCGACCGGCCAACTCGTCTCGCTGATGGATCAGGGCATCACGACATTCCGCGCAAGCGGCCTGGTCCCGCTGGCTGCCGACAAGACCTACCAGATGTGGCTGCTCCGCGTCGGCGTCCCAGTCAGCGCCGGCCTCATGCAGATCGATGCCACACGCCAGGGGACGGCTATTGTCAACGGCGACGTGGGCAAGGCCGATGGCTTCGCGGTGACCATTGAGCCTGCGGGCG
>JACQEE010000118.1 GCA_016200725.1 Chloroflexota bacterium | reverse complement strand
GCCGCGCGCACCGGGTTGTGGAATGGCATCACGGTGATGCCTGACCCAATCTTCACACGCTTCGTCCGACCGGCGACGAACGCGGCGAAGGGTGCAATGTTCGGGCAGATGCCGTAGTTGCGAAAGTGGTGCTCCGCGATCCACACGCCGTCGTAGCCCAGCTCTTCGACGTACTCGATCATCTCCATCTCGTGCTTGTAAACCTCTTGTTGTGACCACTCGTCGGGCCAGTGCACAAGATGAAAGGTATGGAACTCCATAAGCGACTCCTCGGGGGCTTCAGTGCGGATGGATTGTAACCCTAGCGCCTCGTGTAGACAAAAAGGAAGGGCGGGCATGACGCCCGCCCTTCCTGCGTTGGTTGTCCGAGCGCCTATTCCTTGATGCCGTACAACTTCGCCGGGTTGTCCCACATGACCTTCTTCTTGGTCTCCTGAGGGATCGGCAGCGACAAGGTGTCCGGGATAGCGTGGAAGTACCCGCGGCCTTCGAGGTGTGCGAAGTCTGTCGCGGTCGTGACGTTGGCGTCGCCGATGTAGCGCACACACATCTCGATACCAGGGTCGTCAGGATCCGCCGAGATGTAGCACTGGCGCTTGAAGTAGCCCACAGGGTCCATCGTGAGGCCCGTCATCGGCAGATGGCGGCTGCCACCGGCGATGCCGGCCTTCATGCGGTCGACCCAGAACGGCGCCCAGCCGGCGCCGGACTCGAGGTGCACGACGCGGAGTTTGGGGTGTCGCTCCAGCACACCACCGGCGATGAGCGAAAGGCTCGCAATCATGTTACCGATGGTAAAAGCGGAGATGCTGCGGCCAACTGCCCACATCGGGAAGTAGTTCGTGCCGACCTGTCCGCGCGACGTGCCCGCGCCAACGTGCACGCCCAGCGGAACGTCCAGTTCTTCCAGCGTGGACCAGACCGGGTCGAAGAACTCGTCGTGCAGCGCGTGGTTGTCCACCGGCTCAGGGTTGATCGTGATCGCGGTGAAGCCGAGTTTTTCGACGCATCGCCGCGCCTCGCGAGCCGCCTCGCCGGGGTCGCGCAAGTCAATGGAGCCGACACCGAGGATGCCTCGGCCGCAGGCGGTCACGAAGTCGTGGAGCCAGTTGTTGTAGGCCCGGCGATACGCGGCGGCAACCTCAGCGCTGAGGTTCGGCACCGCGGTCAAGTACAGGTTCACCGTCGGGTAGACGACCATATAGTCGATGCCGGTGCGCTTCAGTGCAGATTGATAGCATTCTGGAGAGAAGCCTTTGAGTGCATACTCCCGATAGGCCTCTTCCGTCTCGGGGAGCACCGCGCCGCGCCCGGTCGGGAAGTTGGGCATGTCCGGGTTATGCGGCACATGGATTTCCAGGTGCCACGAGGGCGGGTCGTTCTCGTACCCTGCGAAGGCGCTCGGCATCCAGTCCCGATACTTCTTCTCCAGGTACTTTTCCCAGAGATTCGACGGCTCCAGCGTGTGCGCGTCGCTGTCGATGTACTTATATCCCTTGTACATGGTCCGCTCCTTCCCCTACACCAGTGCACCGTCTCCGCCACAGGGACGGCTCACGGCAGATTGTATAGCCGTGCCGCATTCTCGCCCAAGTATAGCCGCTTCTGTGCAGGTGTCATATCCTCCCGCGAGAGTACGTGGGGGACGCTTCCTGGGAACTTCGCGTCGTAGTGCCAGTAGTCGGACAGATAGACTACCCGCTCCGCGCCGATCTTCTCCATTACGTAGGGGATGCCTTCTTCCTCAGGGTCCGCCGAGATGAAGAACCGCTCGCCACGGACGTACTCGCTGGGTTTGTGCTTCGCGGCCACCTGCCTCCCCATGATTTCGTAGTGCTCATCCATGCGCTGCATCAAGTAGGGCAGCCAGCCTGCGCCGCCCTCCATGAAGCCGACCCTCAACTTGGGGAAGCGGTCCATGACGCCCTCGCACACGACAGAGGCCACCGCCTGCATGATCTCCGTGGGGAAGCCGAGCAGGTTACCGAAGAAGAACTTGCCGTGCCGTTCGCCTCCCGCGGGCATAAGGTTATGTAGACCAACGACGGCATGCACGCAGAGCGGCACGTCCTGCCGCTCGATCTCCGCGTAGATGGGCATGAACTCGTCGTTGGAGAGCGGCCGCTCGCGAACGTGTGTCGGCGCGGCGACGGCGCAAAGGCCGAGGTCGTGGACGGCGCGACGCACTTCCTTCGCCGCCTCGGCCGGCGATTGGAAGGGCACTACAGCGACGCCCTTGAGCCTGTCCGGATAGGCCTTGCAGTAACGTGATAGCCAGTTGTTGAACGCCCGCGAGATGGCCAGTGCCAGCCCCGCGTCGTCCATGCCGCTCACGGCCAGTGCGATGGTGCCGCCGAAGGAGACCGAGACGTCGATGCCATCGAGGTCCATGTCCTTGATGCGTTGATCGGGGACCCACATACCCGAACGGCTTGCCTGCACATCGAAGGGCTCGGCCTCGCCCGCCACCTCGCGGCCCTTCGGCCACGGCTTCGCCCAGATCTTACCGTCCATGAAGACGCGCCCGCCGCCGGTGTTGAAGTCGAAGTACCGCGGCGCGAGTCGTTTGTACGGCTCCTCGAGTTCAGCGACCCAGTCCACCGCCCCGGGGAAGGACTCCATCACATGGCCGTCGGCATCGACAACGATTCCGCGCTTGGGCATAACCGTGACCTCGGAGACAGGCTGGCCGCGCCAGTGTAGCAGCGCGGTGAAGCATGGGCAAAAGTCGTTGACCACGCGACGAGGCCGCCTTACCATCCCCCTGCATTTCCTGGAGCCGCCATGCCGCGCAACAAGCGCTTCCCTATCCGCTTCGGCCTCACCGTCCAGCCTGAGAACGCCTCATGGGCTGAGATGGTCAAGGTCTGGCAACTGGCCGAGAAGGTCGGCTACGACGCCTGCTTCACCTCTGACCACATGATTCCCGTGCTCTACCAGGAGCACCCCGACTACGCCTGCATGGACGGTTGGTCCGTCCTTACCGGCATGGCTGCGCTCACACGACGTCTTCGCCTTGGCGTGATGATCACTGGCGTCACGTATCGGCAGCCCGCTATCCTCGCGAAGATGGCGACCACCGTCGATCACATCAGCGGCGGGCGGCTCATCATGGGCATCGGCGCCGCATGGAACGTCCGCGAGCACACGGCCTACGGCATCCCGTTCTTTCCGAATGCTGAGCGCATCTACCGCCTGCGCGAGACCGTCCAAATCCTGAAGGCGCTCTGGACGCAGCCACGCACCACATTCGAGGGAAAGTACTACCAGATCGCCGATGCGCCATTCAGCCCGAAGCCGGTGCAGCAGCCACATCCTCCGATCTGGGTTGGCGGCTGGGGCGAGCAACTCACGCTCAAGGTCGTGGCGCAACTCGCCGATGGCTGGAACACGACGGGCTCGCCTACCGCGCTACGCCACAAACTCGATGCGCTCTACCGCCACTGCGATACGTTCAAGCGCGACCCGGACGCCATCGAGAAATCGGTCATGCACCTGCGGCTTATTATGACCAAGACCAGGAGTGAGGCCGAGCGGGCAATAGAGGCCTTTCGCGGGCGCACTGGCCGCTCGGCGACCGCCTCAGCCGACGACTACATGCTGGGTACGCCGGAGGACATGAAAGACCTCATCGGTCGCCTCATCGACCTCGGTTTCACCTGCTTTTCCTCGGTGGTCACAACGCCCTATGATCACGATGGCATCCAGCGGTTCGCCGAAGAAGTCATCCCAGCGTTCAGGTAGAACACCATGCCCACAGACAAGCACATCGAACTGATCGACGCCGATGGCCACGTGCTGGAGACTCCTGACGCCTGGACGGCGCGCATCGAGCCGAAGTACCGCGACCAGGCGCCGCGCATCCGCCTCATCAACGGCAAGGACATCTGGTTCGTCGAAGACCATCCGCTGTTCGAGGCGACGCTTGAAGAACCTGCCGCCATCGGCGGCGCGGCAGGCGAGGATCTGGAGTCGCTGCGGAAGAAGGGGCGTCGCTATCTGCAAAACCCTGCCGGCGGCTTCTACCCCGACGAGCGCATCAAGGTGCTCGATGCCGAGGGCATGGCCCGCGCAGTCCTCTATCCGACGACGGGGCTCTTCACCAACCACGGTCGTATGCGCGACACGAACCTGGTAACAGCAGCCGCGCACGCTTACAACGACTGGATCGCTGACTATTGCCGCGCTCACCCGAGTCGGCTCCATGCCGCCGCCCAGGCGCCGCTGCATGACGTCGAGGCCGCATGCACCGAGATTCGCCGCGCCGTCGAGCGCTTGGGCCTTCGCGCCGCTTTCACCCGCCCTGCCCCGCACGTCGGCAACCGGCCGCTGAACGATGTGGTCTACGACCCGTTCTGGGCCACGCTCCAGGAGCTAGGTGTGCCGCTTGCCTTGCATCCCGGCGTCGGCGAGGAATTGCCCAGCGCCAGCCGCTTCTTCCAGATCTTTGGCGAGCGGCCATCGCAGCGGCGGCCCGGCCAGGGCATCTCGTTCTCGCAGGGTCTCGGTAATCCGATGGATATGATCGTCTCCTTAGGTTGGCTGATCCTCGGCGGGGTACTCGAACGCTATCCCCGCCTGAAGGTAGTAGTGCTCGAGTCCGGCGGCGGGTGGGCCCAGCCTGTGCTCGAGCGGATGGACCACCATTACAAGGTGTTCCCCTACGAACTGACACACCTCTCGATGAAGCCGTCCGATTACTTCAAGCGGCAGGTGTGGATCTCGTTCGATCCCGACGAGAAGATGCTGCCGATCACCGCCGAGTTGCTCGGCGCCGACCGCGTTGTGTGGGCCAGCGACTATCCGCACCCGGATGCCAAGTACCCCGGCTGTGGCGACGAAGTGCGCGAGGTCCTTGATCGCCTACCCGCCACCGCAAGGTCGCTCATCGGCGGAGACAACGCCAGGGCGCTCTACGGCCTCTCCTAGACTCTCGCGTACCTGGGCTACAGTCACACCACTTCACAGCCATCCGCTTTGCGGCTATCCTGTCGCCGCCCGCTACGCCTTCGAAGGAGGCTGCTCCATGGCCTATCAGACTGTCATCTACGAGAAGTCCGAAGGCATCGCCACCATCACGCTCAATCGTCCGGAGAAACTTAACGCCCTCAACTGGACGATGAACGACGAACTGCACGAGATCTGGACGGACATCAAGGCCGACCCCACCGTCGTCGTCGCCATCCTCACAGGCGTCGGCGAGCGCGCCCTCTGCACCGGCATCGATGTGAGCCTCCCAGCATCGGGCAACACCCAGCGCCGCGGCGACGAACACATCACGCTGCACTTCACCGCGATCCAGAACAAGTGCTGGAAACCGGTGATCACCGCGGTCAACGGCATGGCCGTCGGCGGCGGCCTCCACTTCATTTCTGATAGCGACATCATCATCGCCGCCGAGCACGCCCAGTTCTTCGACACGCACGTGAAGGTCGGCCTCGCCTCCGTCCATGAGCCCATCGGCCTCATCCGCCGCATCGCTTTCGAGGCCGTGATACGCATGTCGCTGATGGGTGGCCTCGAGCGCATGAGCGCGAAGCGGGCCTACGAACTCGGCCTCGTCAGCGAGGTTGTGCCGAAAGACAAGTTGATGTCGCGAGCACGAGAGATCGCCAAGACGCTGATGAAGAACTCCCCGGCGGCGATGGTCTCCTCCAAGCGCGCCATCTGGGGCAGCCTCAACTACGGCCTCGACGATGCCCTCGAGTTCGGCTGGAAGGTCCTCGGCGAACACGGCAAAGGCCCCGACCCGAAGGAAGGCGCTACCGCCTTTATGCAGAAGCGCGAGCCCAAGTGGTCGCCTCTGCCTCCGATGAAGTAGGCCCCGATGGAGTTGGCGTTATCCGGCGTCCGGGTCCTTGACCTGACGCACTACATCGCCGGGCCGGCTTGCACCAAACTGCTTGCCGACTTCGGCGCCGACGTGCTCAAGGTCGAGCGGCCAGATGGCGACCCCTGCCGGCGCATCGGCCCTTTCTGGCATGACGAGCCTCATGCTGAGGGCAGCGGCCTCTTCCTGCACCTGAACACGAACAAGAAGAGCATCACGCTCAACCTGAGGAGTGTCGCCGGACAGCGCATCGTCAAGGAACTGGCCCGCGATGCCGATCTGGTTATCGAGGCTTTCAAGCCCGGCACGATGGAGTGCCTCGGCCTCGGGTACGAATCGCTCAAGCAAATCAACCCGTCGCTCGTCTACCAGTCCGTCTCCAGTTACGGCCAGTCGGGGCCATACCGCGACTATAAGGGCACCGACATGGTGCTTTACGGCATCGGCGGCCCGATGGCGACCAACTCGCAGTACGGCATGTATCCACTGCGGATGCCCGGCGTTTCGGCGCAAATCCATGCTGGGTATGTAGCGGCCGTCGCGGCACTGACCGGCTATTTCAGCAGCGCCTACCAGGGCATCGGCCAGTACATCGATACGTCAGTCTTCGATGCCCACGCGGGCAGCGTCGACCGCCGTCTCACGCTGCTGCTTGCCTACCAGTACCAGGGCTTTCCTTTCCCGCGCTCTGCAACGAGAGGCTCCGGCTTTCCACAAGGCATCTATCCCTGTAAGGACGGCTACGTCAACGTCTGGGGCGGCCTGCAATTCTTCCCCCTCTCCGCGAAGATGATGGGCATGCCCGAACTCGCCACCGATCCACACTGGTGTACCCGAGAGGCGCAGTTGAACCAGGAACGGCGCGAGGAGTTCGAGACCATCTTCCTACCCTGGATCATCGAGAAGACCAAGGCGGAGTTCCTCGAAATCGCGCGCAAGTCCGGCATCCTCTCCGGCGCGCTCTTCACCATCGAAGACCTCGCCAACGACAGGCACTTCCAAGAGCGCGAGTTCTTTGCGGAAGCGACACATCCGCGCGCAGGCAGCGTCGCTCACGTCGGCCCCATCGTGAAGATGCCCGAGTCGCCGGCCACAGTGCGCGTGACAGCGCCGCTCCTCGGCGAGCACAATGAAGAGGTCTACTGCGGGCGATTGGGCTTCTCGCAGACCGAGGTAGCGCAGATGCGGCGGATGGGGGTGGTGTGATGAAACTTCCCCTCGACGGCATCCGCATCCTCGCCAACACCTACCCGTGGGCCGGCCCCTTCGCGATGATGATGCTCGCCGATATGGGCGCCGAGGTCATCCTGATCGAGTCCACCCAGCGCTGGCAGTGGAACACGCGCGGCTTCATGGCCCGCCCGCCCAAGGCCGCCGTTGAGACCATGGGCGCGATGGGCGGCGCATATCCCAACATCGATCCCGGCGCGCGTCCCTGGAACCGCCATGCGATGTTCAACTCGCACGCGCGCAACAAAAAGTCCTTCACGATTGACCTGGCAAAGCCGGAAGGCGTCGAGGAGTTCAAGCGCCTCGTCGCCATCAGCGACGCCGTCGTGGAGAACAGCACGCCCGGCGTCATGGACCGCCTCGGCGTCGGCTACGAATCGCTGCGCTTGGTGAAGCCGGACATCGTTATGGTCTCCTCAAGCGGCATGGGTGCTCAAGGCCCCTACGCCGGGCACCGCGGATTCGGTTCGCAAATGGAGAACCTCTCCGGCTTCTCGTTGCTCATGGCCTATCCAGGCGGCGATCCCGCCGATACGCCGCTCACGAATCACTCCGACGCAGCCGGGGGTGCAGGCATCGCATTCGCCGTGCTCGCCGCGATTCACTATCGCAGCCGCACGGGCAAGGGCCAGTGGGTCGACATGTCGCAATCCGAGAACCTCATTGGCCAGATTCCCGACGCCGTAATGGACTACACGATGAACGGCCGCGTGCGCGCGTCGCTCGGAAACCGGCACCCCTCGATGGCGCCGCACGGCGTGTACCCGTGCATCGATCCCAACGTGCTGCCCGGCTCCGACGGCAGCAAGCGCAACGGTCCCGCCGACAAGTGGGTCGCCATTGCCGTGGCCAATGACGAGCAGTGGGTGGCGCTGCGCGAAGCGATGGGCAACCCGACGTGGGCGCAGGACTCCAAGTTCGACTCGTCGCTGGGACGCTGGAGCAATCAGGACGAACTCGATGCCGAGATCGCCAAGTGGACGAAGCGCCACCTCGCACGCGAGATCATGAACCTGCTCCAGTCGAAAGGCATCGCCGCCGGCGAACTGACGCAGGAAGGCGAATTCAGCGCCGACCCTCAGTTGTGGTCACGCAACTTCTTCCGCATGGTGCACCACGCCGAAGCAGGCAGTCATCTATATCCCGGCCCGATGTGGTATTTTTCTCAGGCTCCCGTGGAGTTCCGGCTGCCGCCCGTGCGCATGGGCGAGCACAACGAGTACGTCTACAAGGAACTCCTGGGCGTAGAGGACGCGCAGTATCGGAAACTCGAGGCCGAAGGCCACATCGGGATGGACTTCGCGCCGCACGTGACGTAGCCACAAAGGAGGCAACGCTTGAGCCCATCGAGTCTGTATAAGAAAGCCGCCATCGTCGGCGCCTACGAGTACCCGCTGCGCAGCGCGCCGGGGAAGACTGCCATCCAGGTCCAGGCCGAGTGCGTCTTCAAGGCGCTCGACGAGGCTGGGCTTACGATCAAGGACG
>JACQEE010000119.1 GCA_016200725.1 Chloroflexota bacterium | reverse complement strand
GACCTCTTCCGCAGCCGTCCAGACGGGGTCGAAGTGGTGTGTCTGGAAGCGGCGGTCTTTGGGAGCGATGGGGATCATGGCGCCGGAGAGACCCAGTTTCTTCGTCCGATAGACATCTTTCACTGACCAGTCGATATCGTCGAGGTCGAGTAGGGCGATGCCCTTGAGTATCTTGGGGTACGGCTTGACGTACTCCTCGGACAGCCAGGTGTTGTAGGCCTTGAGGCAGGCACGTCGGTAGGGCTGGTCTGCGACCGAGAACATGCGCAGCGCGACCGTGGGATAGAGCACCTCGGCGTCGAGGCTGTCCAACTTCATGTCGGCGAGGCGCTTATGCGGGTTGTAGCCGCCGGGTCGCACATCCTTGTCCCAGCGAGCGGTGTCGACGTTCCAGGTTGGGTCTTGCACACGGCCGCCGGAAGACATGAGCGCGACCTCGACGAGCCCGGCGCCGTCGCAGACGAACTCGTCGCGCTGTTCGCCGCGGACGAGGTGCGGCGCGCGGTCGCGGAACTTCGGCTCGATGTGACGCAGCCAGAGATCGGCAGGCTCGACTACGTGGGAGTCCGAGGAGATGATGTGCATCTTCGGCATGACGGCCTCCGTTTACTCGGCGTCCTTGAGCAACTGGCGCGCGATGGTAACTTTGAGGACTTCGGTGGAACCCTCGTAGACGCGGGGCTGGCGCACCTCGCGATAGAGTTTCTCGGTGAGCGAGCCTCGCACGAGGCCGGCTGCGCCGTGCAGTTGCAGGGCCTCGTCGACCACCTTCTGCGCCATTTCGGTGGCGAAGAGTTTGGCCATCGAGGCCTCGGTGATGACCTGCTCCTTACCGCTATCCTTGAGCCAGGCGCAGTAGTAGGTGAGATACCTGGCAGCCTCGATGCTCGTGGCCATCTCGGCGAGTTTGAACTGCGTGGACTGGAAATCGGCGAGGGTCTGCCCGAAGGCAGGGCGCTGCTTGACGTAACGCACGGCGGCGGCATAGGCGGCCTCGGCCATCCCGAGCACCGCGGCGGAGACGGTCGTGCGGAAGACGTCGAGGGTGCTGAGCGCAATCTTGATACCCTGGCCCTCGGCGCCGAGCAACGCACTTGCGGGGATGCGGCAGTTGTTGTACTTGACCTCGCCCAGCACATGCGGTGCGAGCACCGGGACCTTCGTCGAGTCGTCCAGCCCTGGCGAGCCGCGATCGATCACGAAGGCGCTGACGCCGCGACCTCCTGCTTTGGGGTCGGTCTTGGCGAAAGTGCAGTAGAACGATGCGAAGCCGGCGTTGCTGATGTATTTCTTGATGCCGTTGAGCACATAGCCATCTCCGCTGTGCGAGGCGGCGAGTTTCATGTTGGCTATGTCGGAGCCTGCTTCTGGTTCAGTGATGGCGAAGGCGGCGATGGCGTCGCCAGCGGCGACTTTGGTCAGGTAGTGCTTCTTCTGCGCCTCGCTGCCAGCAAGAGTGATCGGGTACGAGCCGAGGCCCTGCATGGCGAAGGTGGCGTCGGCCTTGCTGGAAACCTTGCACAACTCCTCACGGATCAGGCAGACGTTGGTAACCTTAATGCCCTCGCCACCGTACTCCTTGGGCACCATGTATTTGAACAGCCCGGCTTTGGCGAGCGCCTGGGTGACGGCGGGGGTCAACTCATCCGACTCGTCGGCCTCGTGCGCAAGCGGCGCCAGCGTGCCCTGTGCTAGTTTGCGCACCTTGTCGCGGAGGGCCAGTTCGGCGTCGGTGTAGCGAAAGTCCATAGGTGTTACTGCCCTTCGAGTCTGACCTTCACGCCCATTTGCTTCTCGAGCACCTTGAGCACAGCGGTGAAGTCCTCGCCGCCGAGCCCGTCACGCTGCGCGGCTTTGTATTCGTCGAGCACCAAGCGCGACATGCGCATGGGCGCGCCGAGTTCTTGGCCCATCTCGACGGCCAGTGTTTCATCTTTGGTGGCAAGGTCGAGATGGAAGGCGGGCGCGAAGTCGCCCTTGAGCGCGCGGGTGCGGAAGACCTGGGTGAGCACGACGTCGGCGACAGGCCCGCCCGCGAGCGCTTCGTACAGCTTGCGTGGGTCGAGGCCGGCTTTTACCCCCAGCGTCATCGCCTCGGCTGCGGCATAGATGTGGGCCATGCCCATCAAATTGTTGATCAGTTTGGTGGCGTTGCCCGCGCCATGCCCGCCCATGTGCACGATCGATCGCGCCAGCGGTTGCAGTACTGGCCGCGCTCTCTCGAGTGTCGAGGCATCGCCACCGACCATGATGGTGAGCGTGCCGTTCTCGGCGCCCTGCGTACCGCCGGCGACCGGGGCTTCGAGGAAATCAACACCGTGCTTGTTGGCCTCAGCGACGAGTTCTTTCACGCGTGGTGGCGAGTTTGTACTGAAGTCGATGAACAGGTCGCCAGGCTTCGCAGCGGTGAGGATGCCATCGTGGCCAAGGAGCACGTCGCGTACCTCTTTGGGTCCGGGCAGCGAGGCGAGTACGATGCGAGCATGGCGCGCGACTTCCTGCGGGCTGGCGCATTGTGTCGCGCCGCGCTCGACGAGGGGCTGCGTTGCCGCGGGGAAGGCGTCGTAGACGGTGAGGCGGAAGCCCGCGGCGAGCAAACGAAGGGCCATGCGGCGCCCCATGTTGCCGGTGCCGACGAAGCCGAGTGTGTTAGAGGTAGCGTTCATACACGGATGTATGATAAAGTCTCAACGCGCAAGCATCTATCTCTGTTGGAGGGCGCGCATGCGGGGGGACTGCCGCTCCATTATGAGTAAAGCGGGCGGCATGTCAATCCCGATAGGCCGTGGGTTGGCAGTGCGCGAACAAACTTGACGCTACGAATCGTTTTCAGTACCGTCCGCGGCTGATGCGCGGCGTCTCCAGGAGGGGACTGCACATGGACTTGGGCCTTCGTTCAAAGACCGTGATCGTCACCGGCGGCGCGTCCAACATCGGGCGGAAGATCTCGCTCGACTTCGCCGCCGAGGGCGCGAACGTCGTCATCGCCGATATCGACGACCAGCAGGCTGGGAAAGTGCTCCAAGAGGTTAAGCGCAATGGCGGCAAGGCGATGCACGTGAAGACTGACGTCACTAACCTTGAGTCCGTCGAGGAGATGGTGGCCAAGGCGATGCAGTGGTACGGCACCCCGAAGGCGCTCGTGAATGTCGTCGGCTGGGCCAAGCCAGCCCTATTCCTCGATTTAGATGTGAAGGTCTGGGACAGGATGATCGCCGTGAACTATGTCGGTGCCCTCAACTGCATCCGCGCGGTGCTCCCGCACATGCTGCAGGCCAAGGGCGGCAGCATCGTGAGCATCGCATCCGACGCCGCTCGTGAGGGCGAGCACTCGGAGGCGGTGTACTCCGGCGCCAAGGCGGCCGTGGTTGGCGCGACGAAGGCGATCGCTCGCGAGTACGGCAAGTTCGGCGTACGCCTCAACGTGGTATGCCCAGGCATGACAGTGCCTGAGAGCACGGAAGTCATCGGTGACCACAGCCTCTGGCGCACAGGTGGCGGCGTCAGAGAGGCAATCACGCCAGAGGTGATGGAGAAGGCGAAGAAGGCCTATCCGCTTCGACGCCTGGGCCGTCCCGACGACGTGTCTAACGCGGTGATGTTCCTGGCCTCCGACCGCGCCGGGTTTATCACGGGACAAACCCTCAGCGTCAGCGGCGGCTTTTCGATGCAATAATCCCGCATCGGCCTCCGCGCGGGGCCAGCGGGCGTTGCCAGACTATGCCAGGAGACGCGAATGCCCTACGAGACCGTCATTGCCGAGACGCGCGACGGCGTTGCGCACATCATGCTCAACCGTCCGCAGGCGATGAACTCGTTCAATCCCACGCTCATCCGCGAGGTGGGCGCGGCAATCGACGCAGCCGCAGTCGACTCCGGTGTGCACGCGATCGTATTTCGCGGGAACGGCCGCGCATTCTCGGCGGGCGGCGACCTGAAGTACATCGAGGAGAAGGGGCTGTTCAAGGACGTGGCCGGACACCTTATGTTTCTCGACACGGTGAAGGCGCTCTTCGCCAAGATTGAGGCGGCGCCGGTGCCGACGATTGCGGTGGTGACCGGCTTCGCGCTGGCTGGCGGCCTCGAGTTCATCTTGTCGTGCGACCTGGCTATCGCCAGCGACGATGCCCAGATCGGTGACCAACACTCACAACACGGCATCCTCCCGGGAGGCGGCTCGACCGTGCGCCTGCCGCGACGCATCGGCCAGCAGAGGGCACTGGAGTTGATCTACACCGGGCGGCGGCTCTCGGGCAAAGAGGCGGCAGAGTACGGCATCGTGCTCAAGTCCGTGCCGCGCGACCAGGTTGAGGCGGAGGTCGAGAAGTTGTTGACTCTGCTGCGCCAGCGCAGCCGTCCACTGCTCGCGGCGATCAAGAGCGCGGTGGCGGTAAGCATCGAGTCGCCGCGCGACATCGCTCTCGAGCGCGAGCAACTCATCGTGACCAAGTTCAACGCTGCGAACACGGAGTCGGCGGAAGGCGCCAAGGCCTTCACGCAGGGCAAACGGAGTTAGACCTAACCCCAGCCCCTTCCCTTAAGGGAAGGGGAAGAGAGCAGCGAATGCACGAATATCGAGATATGGTGGTAACAAACAAAGATGGCGTCGCCACCATCCGACTGAATCGACCTGAGAAGTTGAACGCGCTGACGCTGGAGGCCTACCAGGACCTCGCGGTGGTCACACGCGACCTCGACGAAGACCCGAAGGTGCGCGTCGTCGTGCTCACTGGGACTGGACGAGGGTTCTGTCCCGGCGGCGACATTAACCAGATCATTACGCAGTATATGTCGTGGCCGCCGGACAAGGTCTCGTGGTTCACACGCGTCTCCTGCAATGCGACGCGCGGGTTCATCGCAATGACGAAGCCGACGATCGCGGCCGTGAACGGCGTGTGCATCGGCGCTGGCGCAGTGCTTGCTGCGGCGTGTGACTTCCGCATCGCTGTCGATGGCGCGCGCTTCGGATTCGTGTTCAACTCGCTCGGCCTTTCGGGGGCTGATATGGGCGCGACATGGCTGCTCACGCGGCAGTTGGGGACCATTCGCGCGACCGAGTTGTTGATGCTCGGCGAGATCTTTGACGCTAAGTACGCGCAAGAGATCGGCTTCACGTACAGAGTCGTACCACAGGAGAAATTGCAGGGCGAGGTGGATGCTCTGGCAGGAAAACTAGCGAAGATGTCGGCGTTCGGCAATAAGATCACGAAACAGGCACTGGTGCAGCAGCCACTCATGGGCCTGGACGCCGCGCTCGATTTCGATGCCTACGCGCAGGCGCTTTGCATGTCGACAGCAGACCATCGCGAGGGCTACAACGCCTTCCGCGAGAAGCGGCAGCCAAAGTTCAGTTAGCCACAATCCATTCGGAGGAGTCACATGCTCTATCTATTGGCGGACATCGAAGTGGCTCCCGGCAAGATGCAGGAGTTCAAGGACGTCTTCGGCGGGCCGTACTACGACCGCCTTCGCACGCTGGGGCGTCAACTGACGGGCGCATGGGAGACGGAGATCGGGCCGCGCAACACCATCATGGACCTCTGGCAGTTCAAAGATGGCGCGGACCTCTTCGCGATGCGCGACAAGCAGCGCGGTGACAAGGTGCTCGCGCAACTCGACAAGCAGTTGCGACCGATGATCAGCCATCACAACCTGCGCATCCTCAGTCCTCTGTCGTACTCGCCGCTGCAATAGCCGGTGCCCCTTCGACAATCTCAGGGCGAACGGAATTAAGGTGATGGAAGGCTGGATCGGGAACGCCGAGGACAAGAAGCGCTTCCGCCAAATGGGGATGTGGGGCGACCTCTCGCTCTACGAATACCTCGCCCGCAATGCTCAGCGATACCCAGGCAAGGAAGCGCTCGTTCAAGGCGAGCGACGCCTGACCTATGCGCGACTGCTCCAGACGGTCGACCGTCTGTCGGCGGCCTTGGCACAGATGGGCGTGGGCGCCGGCGACATCGTCGCGATCCAGTGCTCGAGCCGACCAGAGATTCCCATCGCGCACTTTGCGCTGAACCGTATCGGCGCGCTGCTGCTGCCACTGCACGAGGCCTGGCGTGAGAGTGAGGTGGGCCACCTGCTGCGCCTTTCGAAGGCCAAGGTGTTCATCTGCCCAGACGAGTATCGTGGCTTTGACTACGTCGACATGGCCAAGGCCATCAAAGCAACGGCGCCGTCGCTGAAGCATATCCTCGTCATCGGTGATAGCGCTCCTGATGGGTCGATGGCGCTTGAGCCGCTGCTGCAAGCGTCAGCCACCAGGGCAATTCCGCCTCAGGCGCATCCGGATGCCGACGAGCCGGCGCTCATCATGGTGAGTTCGGGCACCACCGCGCTGCCCAAAGCGAGCCTGTGGTCGTGCAACAACCTTGTCGCTTTCCTCGTACATCAGTACAAGCAGCGTATCGAGTTGTCGCCTGACGACATCGGAGTGCAGTTAGCGCCCGCGTCGATGGGCTCGACGGGATACGTGTTTCCGGTGCTGGCACCACTGCTCGTTGGCGCAACCTCGGTAATGATGGAGAAGTTCGAAGCGGACGAGGCTATCGAATTGATCCGCAAGGAACGCGCGACGTTTGCGACTGCCGTGCCGGCGCAGATCGTGAAGATGGTGGACTCGCCGCTGATCCGCAAGGGTGGCTTCGGTCCATTCTCGCGATTCAATAACGCCGGCGCGCCGCTACCATACGAGGCCAGCAAGGCCATCGAGGCACTGATGAACTGCCGCACGCAGGTCTCCTACGGCTCGACGGACGGCGGAGTCCCTTCGATGGTGAGTATCCATGATCCGCAGGAGAAGCGCCTGCGCACCGTCGGCCGCCAACTGCCGGGGCAGGAAATGCGCATCGTAGATGACAACTTCGATGAAGTGCCGCAGGGCCACGCGGGCGAGGTCACGTGGCGCGGTGCGAATATGTCTTGGGGCTACCTCAACGACGCCGAGCGCACTCGCGAGACGTTTCGTCCAGCTGGCTGGTACCTCAGTGGCGACCTCGGTGTGATCGACGAGGAAGGCTACCTGCGTATCGTGGGGCGAAAGAAGGAGATGATCCTGCGCGGCGGGCACAACATCAGCCCGCGCACGATTGAGGAGCACCTCATGAAGCATGCGAGTGTGGCCGAGGTAGCTGTCGCCGCGATACCCGACCGCGTGCCCGGCGAGCGAGCATGCGCTTTCGTAGTGCTGCGCCCCGGCTCGCCAAACCTTACGATACAAGAAGTGCAGGATTTTCTGAAAGCGCAGAAGATGGCCGTTATCGATCTGCCGGAACGTGTGGAGATTGTTTCCGAGATTCCGAAGTCGGCGGGTGGTAAGGTGCAGCGAGATGTACTGACCAAGATGGTGACAGAGAAATCGAAGGCCTCAGAGCGAGCGTAGAGGGCACCATGGCAAAGAAGGGTTTGAAGTTTTTCGATAGCGACCTACATATCGTCGAGCCGGCCGACCTGTGGCAGCGCTATACCGACAAGGACTACCGAGCCACCGCGCCGCGAGGCCTCGCAGATTTGAAGTGGGACATCCGCGTTGAGGTAGATGGCCAGGTCTTCCCACGTCTCTGGCCGACAGACCCGCAGGTCGCCAAAAAGGACCAGGCTATGGTCGGGGCGAAGTACAAGGACGAAATCGCGGCTGGGTTTTCAGCGAAGGCCCAGGTGGGCGCGATGCGCAAAGAGGGGATCGACACGTCGGTGCTGTTCCCGAGCCGTGGCCTCTGGGCCAACGCTGTCGACGGCATGGAGCCGAAAAGGTCG
>JACQEE010000050.1 GCA_016200725.1 Chloroflexota bacterium | reverse complement strand
GATGACGATGTCCGCTGACTTCACGAGTTCCTTCGCGATATCCCGTCCCTTTTGCGTGGCGAGGTCGAGCGAGATGCCAAGGTTGCTGCGCAGCGTGGTGTGGCCGTACATGCTTTCGAGCGGTTGCTCGCCGAGCAGTGGCGGCAGCACGCGCACGATGTCGGGCCGCTTCCGCGTCTCGATCTTGATGACCTCTGCGCCCATGTCGCCCAGCGTTCCGCCGAGCACGGGCGCGGCCCATACCCAGCCGAAGTTGATCACGCGCAGGTTGCGCAACGGATACTTTGAACGTTCCATGTCAGATGATCCCCGTTCGGCGCAGGTCCGTTAGGTCCACGTTGCTGAACCCGAGACGGCCGCCATATATCAATTGGTTATGCTGCCCGAGCGTGGGTGCCGGCATGCGGATGTGCCAGGGCGTCTCCGTCAACTTATACGGTGCGCCTGGCATCTTCAATGACCCTGCGGCTGGATGCTCCGGCGTCGCGAAAAAGCCGCGCTGGTTGAGGTGCTTGTTCTTCAGCAGTTCTCCCGTCGTGTACAGAGGCCCGGCGGGTACGTGCTGCGCCTGGAATAGATCGAACAACTCATCCTTGGTGTGCGCGTCGAGCCAGGGCTGCATTTGCATCCTGATGGCGTCCCCGTACTCTGCGCGTACCCAACTGGGCGCGTCGTAAAGTGGATTCGTGGCCCACTCCGGCGAGCCCATCGCCTTGACCACACCACGCCAGTGGTGGACCTCCAAAGCCATGATGTAGAAGTACCCATCCTTGCAAGTCAGGAGACCCACAGGCGCTCCGCCGCGCATCTCTTCTCCCGCCCGCTCGAGGTGCTCCCCGGTTAGGTTGTACAACGTAACCAACTCGTAGCCCAGGATATGACAGGCCATGCAGTCTGCCTCGGACACGTCGACGAACTGTCCCTCGCCCGTCAGGTCGCGGCCAGTGAGCGCGATCATGATTGTCGTAGCGCCACAGACCCCCCCCCAGTGGTTTGCGTGGTACCACGCGCCGCGGATAGGCTCCTGGTCCGGCTCGCCGCACCAGCGATGGGCCACCCCGGAGCCCTCCCACGATTGCAGGTCGTAACCCTTGAACTTGGCGTACGGCCCGGAATGGCCAAAACTGGTGATCGAGGTGTGAATCAGTTGGGGGTTCACCTTTGCCAAGTCGCGGTAAGCCAGGCCCAACTCCTCCATCACACCCGGCTGTTGATTCTCCACCAGCACGTCGGCATCGGCTATCAGCGACTTGAAGATGTCTTGCCCCGTCGCCGTCTTGGGGTTGAGCGTGACGCTCTGCTTGTTCGTGTTGAGATAGAGGAAAGCGCCGCTCTTCTCACGATGGGGTACGTCGCCGGGGAAAGGACCGAAGCGGCGCGACTCGTCGCCCACCTTCGGCGCCTCGATCTTGATGACCTCGGCCCCAAGGTCGGCAAGCAACTTCCCGCAGAACGGCGCAGATATGAACTCGCCGAACTCGACGACCTTCAACCCTTCGAGTGCATCAGACAACCATCTCCTCCGGTTCAGGCGCGGGCCTTAGATTACACCCGCCTGGGTCAATTTCACTAGGTCTTGTCTCGAATACCCAAGTTCCCTGAGGATAGCCTCGGTGTGCTCTCCGAGAAGCGGTGCCCGGCCTGCCCGCCACGGAGCCTTAGCAGGGTTGAATTGCGCGCCCGGATACTCGAAGCTGCCTGCGACAGGGTGATTGATCGCCACGAAGAATCCTCGCTGGCGGAAATGCGGGTCATGCACGATGTCCTCCATCGTGTTGATCGGCGTCCCTGCGAACCCCTCGCACTCCACCATCACCTCGTGCTTCGTCTTGGAGAGGATCCACGGAAGGAAGCCTTCGTCCACGATCTCGGCGTTTTCGACGTTGGAGAAGTTCGGGCCGATGAAGCGAGGATCGGTCTTCCACTCCGGCAGGCCGACCACATCGCAGAAGTTCGGCCACCATGCTGCCTGCGCTCCAGTGAAGTGCGCATAGCCGTCGGCGCAGGGATAGGCCCCGAATGGCAGCACGTTGAAGCGGCGGCTGAACACCCGGCGAAAGGTCGGCTCGCCGGAGTACGACACGGCCATCAGGCAGGCGCCGTTCCGGTCGACTGTAGCCGCTTGGCTTTCCATGAGCGAATAATCGATGTACTCGCCCTCGCCTGTCGCGGCGACGCCGAACCATGCGCCGATTATCACCGCCGCCGCGAGATTGCCTGCCTGCATCAGCGCTGCCGATCCACCGAGCTTCAGCGGCTCGCGGTCCGGTACCCCCGTGCAGTGCATCGAGACCCCTGTAGCGTAGGCGATGATCTCGGTCATTTCATAGTCGCGATACGGCCCCGTTTGGCCGAAGTTGGAGACGCTCGCCATCACGAGCGACGGGTTGATCGAACGCAGTGCATCGTAGCCCAGTCCCCAACTCTCCATCTCGCCAGGGTGGGAGGACTCGATGAGAATATCTGCCTTGGCCGCGAGCGCTCGCAGGATGCGTTGGCCGCTTACAGTCGCGAGATTGAGCGTGAGCCCTCGCTTGTTTGTGTTTAGGTACAGAAACGAACCGCTCTTCTCCAGGTGTGGGAGATCGCCTGGGAACGGCCCCGCGCGGCGCATGACATCCCCCGCACCAGGCCGCTCAACTTTGATGACCGCTGCGCCGTAGTCCGCCATCAACTTGGCTGCGTATGGCCCGCTCACGCCCTGCGTGAGATCGAGGACAGTGACGCCAAAAAGTAGACTATCGCTCACCCTAGCACCGCCGGAGCGTAGTCAATCCCTACGTGGCTTTCGGCAGCGTAGTGCTCGACATCGCTCTCGGTGTAGCCCAGCAGATCGCGATAGAGGTAGTCGTTCTGTCCGCCGAGCGTTGGCGCAGGGTGGCGGACGTGCAGCGGCTGGTTGCGGAACCGGTATCCGCGGCCTGGCTGTAGATGCACCCCTGACTCCGGCTCCGCGACCAGTTCGAAGAAGCCGCGCTCGGTAAGATGAGGGTCGTAGTGCGCGCCCGTATAGGGAATCACAGCGCCTGCTGGTACGCCCGCCGTCTGCATCGCCTGCATCGCCTCGTACTTGTCCTGCGACCGCGTCCAAGCGATGAGCACCTTGCTGATCTCGTCGTGGTTTCGCACGCGAGCAGGCGCGCTGCGGTACCGCACGTCGTTGGCCATTTGAGGCTGCCCGATCACCTTCGTGAGCGCCACCCACTCGGTATCGCTGCGTATGCTGATTGCGATCCACTCATCCTCGCCGCGACACGGATAGGCGCCTTGCGGGGCCATCGAGACATCGCGGTTGCCAAGCGAGGATTGTGGCCGCCTGTTCATAGAGTAGTCCATGAACGGCTGCGCGAGGTGATGCACCATGTTCTCGCTCTGCGACATGTCTATGAACTGCCCCTCGCCGGTGCGTCGGCGGTAGTGCAGCGCCGAGATCACAGCGAAGGCAGCGCTGGCTCCGGCCGCAGCATCGCTGTGATAGATGACATAGGTTAGGCTGGGGTCGGCGTCGGGATAGCCTCGTAGCCACGTATGCCCAACGACGGCCTCTGTGTTCGCTCCGAAGCCTCGAAACTTTGAGTACGGGCCTGTCGTGCCGAAGGCTGGCATCGAGATGTAGATGATGTCGGGGCGCACTTTCCGCACATCGTCATAGCCAAGCCCCAACTTCGTCATCGTCGTCACGCGGTTGTTCTCGACGATGACGTCGCTCAGCGAAGCTAGGCGCTGCGCGATCGCTTGCCCTTCAGGCCGTGTGAGGTCGGCGCTCATGCTGTACTTATGCCGCCCTGAGTAGTTGAAGTAGCCGTAGCGGTTCCACGGTCGTTCTCCGGGATTGCGGTCGACCCAATAGGCGCCCCGTGGCTGCTCGAGTATCTGTGGCGCAGGCCGCACGTTTCCTCGCGTCACGGTGTCCGCGCGTACCAGTGACTCGACCCGAACAACCTCGGCGCCCATCTCGCCAAGCGTCATGGTGGCAAAAGGGCCGGCCCACACCACTGTGAAATCGAGGACGCGGACGCCATGTAACGGAAGGCGCGCCATGGGGGCTCCAGGGAAGGTGGCCTCATGATAAGGGTATGAGATGGAGTGGACAAGCCAAAGCGCCATCACCGGCCTCTGGCGCGAACCTGGATTGGCCCCTTGCGCGACCTAGTCACGGTTTGGTAGACTGTCGTTGGTTCGGTCGCGCCTTTAAGCCGGTCCTGCGAGGCTGGCAAGGAGCAAGCGATGGTTCCGCCGCAAGGCCGTTTCGGCCTGCATCTATCCATACCTGTTGAGGTTCGAAGCCCAACGCTTTGACGCGTTGGGCTTTTTGTTATGCGCGAAAAGACCATCATGACAGCAGAGGACATGCGGCGAGCGCTTGTGCGCATCGCCCACGAGGTCGTGGAGCGCAACCAGGGCGTCGAGGGTTTGCTCTTCGTCGGCATCCTCACTCGAGGTGCACCGCTGGCCCGCCGCCTCGCCAGCTATATCGAGCAGTTTGAGGGGGTCGAAGTCCCGGTCGGTACTCTCGACATCGGCCTCTACCGCGACGATCTCGGCGCCGGAAAGAGTCCGAGGCTGCACAAGACCGACATTCCGGGTGAAATCGATGGCAAGCGTGTCGTGCTCGTTGACGACGTTCTCTACACAGGCCGAAGCATCCGTGCGGCGATGGACGCGGTGATGGACTTCGGGCGGCCGCAGCGCATCCAGTTGGCCGTGCTCGTGGACCGCGGCCATCGCGAGTTGCCGGTCCGTGCTGACTACGCGGGCAAGAATGTTCCTACCTCGCTCCAGGAACAGGTGCAGGTACGCCTTCAAGAGATCGATGGGGAAGACCTCGTCGTCATTCGCGAAGCGGAGGAGGCTCGGCAATGACCATAGCCCAGAAGGCGCTGGAAACGCCCCGCTCGTTCCGTCCCGTACCCGGCGATACCGTTCAGCGGCGCCGTCACGTCCTCGACCTTGATGACTACACGCGGGAAGAGATCGAGCAGACGCTCGAAACCGCCGAGGCAATGGCCGAGGTGCTCGACCGCCGGATCCGCAAAGTGCCCACGCTGCGCGGCCGCACCCTCATCACGCTCTTCTACGAGCCTTCGACCCGTACACGCGCCTCCTTCGAGCAGGCTGGCAAGATCATGAGCGCCGACGTGATCAATATTACAGGCTCAGGCAGCAGCATCGAAAAGGGTGAGTCGCTGATCGACACGGTACGCACGCTCGAGGCGATGGGCGCCGACGCCATCATCATTCGCCACTCGATGTCCGGCGCGCCGTACGTGGTGGCGAAGCATACGGACATCAGCGTCATCAACGCCGGCGATGGCTGGCACGCGCACCCGAGCCAGGCGTTACTCGACCTGTACACGGTTCGCCAGCGCTTCCAGCGTCTCGATGGCCTCAAGGTGGTCATCGTCGGCGACCTGCTTCACAGCCGCGTCGCACGCTCCAACGTCTGGGGCCTGCGCACGATGGGTGCAAACGTAGTGCTCTGCGGTCCGCCCACCCTACTGCCGAGCGAGGCGCTGGAAGCCTTCGGCAGTGGCACGGGTGCTACGCTCGCTGTCGAAACCAACCTCGACCACGCCATCGAAGGCGCTGATGTGGTGATGGCTCTCCGCATCCAGAAAGAACGGCAGGAAGGCGGCCTGCTGCCCAGCCTTCGGGAGTATGTGCGGTACTACCAGGTGAACGAAGAGCGAATCGCTCGCGCCAAGCCATCAGCCATGGTCATGCACCCAGGGCCGATGAACGAGGGCATCGAAATCAGCCACGGCCTCGCCAACAGTGCCAAGTCCATGATTCATGACCAGGTGCGCAACGGTGTTGCCGTCCGCATGGCGCTGCTCTATCTGCTCGCTGCCCCAGGAGAAGAAGCGTGAGCCAGCCACTCCTCATTCGCGGCGGCCGCGTCATCGACCCTGCGCAGCAGTTCGACTCGGTCGCCGACGTGCTGATCGTCAATGGTCGCGTGGCCGGCGTAAAGCGCGGCCTCGCCGCACCCGATGGCGCGCAGGTGATTGATGCGAAGGGCCTCATCGTCACGCCGGGCTTCATCGATTTGCACTGTCATCTCCGCGAGCCGGGGCAGGAAGAGAAAGAGACCATCGCCACGGGTACCCAGGCCGCTGCTCGTGGCGGCTTCACCACCGTCTGCTGTATGCCTAACACCAGCCCCGCGATCGATACGAGTTCAACCGTCGAGTATGTGCTGACGCAGACGAGGACTGGCGGGAGCGTCCGTGTGCTGCCCATAGGCGCGGTAACGAAGGGACGGGGCGGTAAAGAACTCACCGAGATGCAGGAACTGGTCGACGCTGGCGTCGTAGGCTTCTCCGATGATGGCAGCCCAGTAACTGACGCGAAGATCATGCGCAGCGCGCTTTCGTATGGCCGGATGTTGGGCGTTCCGGTCATCGATCATTGCGAAGACCCGAAACTCGCTGGCGGCGTCATGCACGAGGGCCACATCGCGACGCGCCTCGGTCTGCGCGGCATCCCTCCCGCTGCCGAAGACGTGATGGTCGCCCGCGACATTGCGCTCGCGGAACTCACTGGCGGCCATGTCCACATCGCGCACTTGAGTACGACCGGGGCCGTCGAGTTGGTCCGCCGCGCCAAGGAGAAAGGTCTGCCTGTCACCGCCGAGGCGACGCCGCACCACCTGACGTTGACCGACGACCTCGTCGCCCTGGGCGCTGGCGAGCGCGCGGGCGCCGGAGGCCGCTGGCCCTACGACACGAACACCAAGGTCAATCCGCCGCTGCGCTCTTTCGAGCACGCCGCAGCAGTTGTGAAGGGCATCGTCGATGGTGTTATCGATGCGATTGCCACCGACCATGCTCCCCACACGGCGGTCGACAAACTGTGCGAGTACGACTGCGCGGCATTCGGGATCAGCGGCCTCGAAACGGCGTTGGGCGTCGCGCTCGTCCTTGTCCACGATGGTCGCTTACCGCTCCCGGCGTTGGTCGAGCGGCTCACGAGCGGCCCCGCCCGCGTGCTTGGCTCGAAGGCCGGTGGCGCTGGGACACTGCGCGAAGGCGCTCTTGGCGATGTCGCCATCTTCGATCCAGGGTTTCAGTGGACAGTCGACGTAAACGCCTTCGCCTCGAAGGGCAAGAACTCCCCTCTCAATGGAGCAACACTGACGGGCAAAGTAGTCGCGACCATCTACGGCGGTGCAATCGTGTACACAGATGGCGAGCGAGTAAAGCGCAATGGACGCTAAGGCGCTGCTCGTCCTTGAAGATGGCGCGATTTATGAAGGCGTGGCCTTCGGTGCGCGCGGGACCGCCGTCGGCGAAGTCGTCTTCAATACCAGCATGACCGGCTATCAGGAAATGCTCACTGATCCCTCGTACGCAGGGCAGATCCTGATGCCAACCTATCCATTGATCGGCAACTACGGCATCAACGACGACGACTTCGAGTCGAAGCGCATCCAGGTGTCCGCCTTCATCGTTCGCGAGGCCTGCGACCAG
>JACQEE010000109.1 GCA_016200725.1 Chloroflexota bacterium | reverse complement strand
GCGCATCAAGGACACGCCCATCGCCGAGTCGGTGGTCGTCGGCGCTGGCGTGGGCGCGGCGATGGCTGGCCTGCGGCCCGTTGTGGAACTGATGTCGATCAACTTCTCCCTGCTGGCAATGGACCAGATCGTCAATAACGCGGCGAAACTGCTCTATATGTCGGGTGGCCAGATCACGGTCCCCCTCGTCATTCGTACGGTGAGCGGGGGCGGAAACCAGTTGGGGGCGAGCCACTCCCAGAGTCTCGAGGGATGGTACGCGCAGGTGCCGGGGCTGAAGGTGGTTGCCCCGTCGAACGCCTACGATGCGCGCGGCCTGCTGCGCCAGGCACTGAAAGACCCGAACCCGGTCATCTTCGTCGAACATTCGCTGCTCTACGGGTCGAGGTCGCAGATTCCTGACCAGCCCTACGAGGTGCCGATCGGGTCCGCCGACGTGAAGCGCCAGGGTAAGGACATTACACTCGTTGCCTACTCGCGCATGGTGCAGACGGTCCTGCGCGCCGCCGACGAACTGGCGAAGGAAGGCATCGAGGCCGAAGTCGTCGATCTGCGCTCGCTGCGCCCGCTCGACACCGACACGGTGGTCGAATCCGTTAGCAAGACGAACCACGCCGTCGTGGTCGAAGAAGGTTGGAAGACGGGCGGCTTCGGCGCCGAGATCGTGGCGACTATCATGGAAGAGGCATTCGACTATCTCGATGCGCCGGTGCTCCGTGTGGCGGGTAAAGAAGTGCCGATGCCGTATAACAAGGAACTCGAGCAGGCAGCGATTCCCAGCGTGGCCGGGGTTGTCGCGGCTGCGAAGTCCGTGCTCGGCTAACCAACCTAACCCCCTGCCCCTTCCCTCAAGGGAAGGGGAGTTCGAGCAGCAAGGAGCAGCGGAGTGTCCACCGAAGTCATCATGCCCCAGATGGGCTTCGACATGAAGGAAGGCACCCTCGTGCGCTGGATCAAGCACGAGGGCGACCAGGTGTCGCAGGGCGACCCGATCGCAGAGATTGAGACGGACAAGGCCGTCGTGGAGATCGAAGCGTTCGGCACCGGTGTGATGCGGAAGCACTACATCGGCGAGGGTACGACCGTGCCGGTTGGTCAGATAATCGGCGTGATCGCTGCTCCGGACGAGAAGATACCGGACGCGCCACCTCCCGGGTCCACTCCGTCTGCGGCGGCTGTCGCCAAGGCTCAGGCACAAGCGCCGATGGCGGCGCCTGCTGCGGCACCCGCACAACCTGTCGCCGCGACGCCGGCCCGTACGCCAGGGGAGCGTGTAAAGGCGTCGCCGCTGGCGCGCAAAGAGGCCGAGTCGCGCGGCCTCGACATCGCCCAGGTGACGGGCACCGGGCCGAATGGCCGCATCACGCGCGACGATGTCATCCGCTACGCCGAGCAGGGGAAGGGCGCAGTCGCTCCGGCGAGAGCTCCCGCAGCCTCGATCAGGACAGCGCCCGTCGCCCCGAAAGGACCGGCGCTGGGCGAGTTGGTGCCGCTCTCGCGTATGCGGCAGGCCATCGCCCGGAGCATGACGCGCAGCAAGCAGGAGATCCCGCACTTCTATCTGACGATCGCTGTGGACATGAGCGACGCGGTGAAACTCCGCAAAGGGCTGAACGAGGCGCTCGGCGGCGAGGTGAAGGTCAGCATCAACGACATGGTGATGAAGGCGGCGGCGAAGGCGCTGCTCAAGCACACGTCGTTCAACGCCATGTACACCGAGAACGGCATCCAGGTGCACAAGACGATCAATATGGGCATGGCCATCGCCGTCGAGCAGGGACTCGTCGCGCCGGCCATCCTCGATTGCCAGGCGAAGGGACTCGTGCAGATCGCCAAGGAGACGAAGGCGCTGACCGAGCGCGCGCGGACGGGCCACCTGACAGCGCAGGAACTCACCGGCGCGACGTTCACGGTGAGCAACCTCGGCATGTACGATGTCGAGGAGTTCACGGCAATCATCACGCCACCGCAGAGCGGTGCGCTGGCGATCGGCTCGGTGCGCAAAGAGCCCGTCGTGCGCGATGGCCAGGTCGTGGTCGCGGACGTCATGCGCATCACCGTGTCGACGGATCACCGCGTATCGGACGGCGCGCAGGCCGCGCTCTTCGGGGCCGAGGTCAAGGGCTTCCTGGAGAACCCGGTCAGCCTGTTGCTGTAGCGAGTAAGTGTGGGTATTTTTCGTGTC
>JACQEE010000108.1 GCA_016200725.1 Chloroflexota bacterium | reverse complement strand
GTCAATCGGAGCATTTGCGCCTGTCCCCGGGATGAAGTGGTCGGACGACCACATCGTGTCGTAGCCGAGGTCTTCGCAGAAGCGCCACATGCGCACCTGCTCAGGCCACGAGGCTTGCTCGGGCGGGGTCTGGATGCCGAATTTGATAGGGAACCGGCTGGCCATCGTAGATTCCTACCTTTCGTCCCTTCCCTCGTCATTCCCGAGACGTCTTCGTCTCGGGAATCTGGGGAGGTCTTCTCTCTAGCATCCCCTTCCCTTCAGGGAAGGGGCAGGGGTTAGGTGTCCCCATCCACCACCGCTCGAGCGCACGCCTCGTCCAGACCGGCGACCTCGTCACGATGACCTGCGGCGTCCTCTATGCCGGCTACGAGTCCGACGTCGGCCGCACCTGGCTCTGTGCCCCCGCGAAGGCGAATAGCAAGCAACGTTCCTTGCACAAGCGCTGGCTCGATACCTACCAGGCGATGCTCAAAGAGTGCCGTCCCGGGCGTACCGCCGCCGACCTGCGCAAAGCGGCAGAAAACACCGTTCGCCCTGAGCCTCACTCTTCCGTTCGTGGTGAGCCGATAGCCCGCCCTGAGGCTTCGCGAAGGGAACCACGGTCTTGGACACCGCCCGCCCCCGTCGCCCACGCCGTCGGCCTCGGCTTCGAGCCGCCCATCGCCGGCAGCGACCTCGGCGCCGAAGCCGAGTCGCGCATGACGCTCCAAGCGGGGATGGTCCTCGTCCTCCAGCCCTACATCTGGGAAGCAGGCATCGGCGGCTACCTCGCGAAGGAGACGGTCCTCGTCACCAAAGCCGCGCCGCAGCGGTTATCGACGCTGCCGTACGGCCCGCTCGCCTGACGAAAGCCCCGTTCCCCCGTTGCCGCTCCCCCTTCCGAACAATCTAGATCCTCTTGGCACCGCTGTGCCGTTGTAGTTGCCTTCTCTTTCCCTCCTACAAATCTGTGAATATCTTCTCTTCGCCGTGCCGTTGTGCCATGGTGGTTGATTTCCTTCCCGCTCACTTCACAAACTTTGCATCCCGCTCCTGTAGCGCCGCCTTCACGCCCTTGGCCTTCATCTTGTGGCTGAAGTCGATCGTCGCCTGCGCCCGATGCGCGATCGCGTCCACCTCGAGCGCCATCTGCTGCACCAGCGTCCGCCCCATCGCCTCGACCGCCTTGTTGCAAATCGACTTGTTCGCCGCGAGCAGTTCGTAGGGAATCGCGGCCATGTTGTTGGCGATCTTGTGTACCTCGGCATCGAGTTGCGCCAGCGGCACCGCCTTGAGCGCCAGCCCGATGCGCTCCGCCGTCTTGCCATCGATCATGTCGCCGGTGAGTAGCATGCGCTTCGCCCACTGCGGCCCCACGTGGTACGTCCACATGTGCGTCGGCGGCGCGCCCATCGACCGCACAGCGGGGAAGCCGAACTGCGCGTCCTCGGAGCACACGATCATGTCGCAGTGCATCGCCAGGTCCGTCCCACCCGCGAGGCAGTAGCCCTGCACCTGCGCGATCACGGGCTTCGTGAGGTTCCACAACTCGCCGAGGCGTCCTGACGCCTTCGTCATGTCGTTGATGTCGTCGCGGATCGACTTCTCGCCAGCCGCGACACGCCCCGGTTGCGGCGTCAGGTCGAACCCTGAGCAGAACGAGCGCCCCGCGCCCTTCAGCACGATAGGCCCAATTTCGCGATCAGCCTCCGCCTCCTTCGCCGCGCCCAGAATCTCCTCGATCACCGTCTGGTTCAGCGGGTTGTGCTTCTCCGGACGGTTCATCGTGATCGTCAGAACGCCGTCGCGCTTCTCGACAAGGATGTACTGATAGCCCATGACTGCCTCCGCGGCTGGGGATGGCGTCATTCTAACGATAGTGTCATCCCACGCATCCTCAGCCGTCTCTTTTCCCTGTAGGGGCGACCCACCGGGTCGCCTTCCTCTCTACGCCCTGAGCGAAGTCGAAGGGCCTGGGGCTGGGAGGTCTTCCCCTCTCCAGCTGTGCTGGAGAGGGTGGCCGTAGGCCGGGTGAGGCGCGAGCGCCACGTCCGCCATCGGCGACAGCGCCACGAACGGAACCCATGTATCGCTCTCCCCCTCGAGGGGGAGAGCAGGGAGTGAGGGTGAAACCTCTCGTGCACCCCCACCGCCAGTACGCTCAATCGACGTTCCGAGGGTACGGTAGAGCCTGCCCTGAGCGCAGTCGAAGGGGGCGCGATTCATCGCGCCCGTGGGCCTTAAATCAGCGCCTTCCCCACCGCGCCGCCGAGAAAGTCCAACAGAATGTCGTTAAACACATCCGGCGTCTCCAGCGGTGCGAAGTGGTACGCCCCCGGCACGACAACCTTCCGTACGACGCGCACGTTCGCCGCCAGGTAGTCCGCGATGCGCTGGAACCGCCCCGTGTCGTGCTCGCCCACCATCACCAGCAGCGGCACGTTGAGGCCCTTCACCCGCTCCGCCTGCGTCGTCTCCGGAGGTGGGTACGTCGCCTTATCGCGATATGACATCCCCGACCACTTCTCCAGCATGTCCTTGATGAGCGCCTTGTTCGCCGGGTCGCGAACCACGCCCTTGAACCCATTGCTCATCAGCGCCGCGCGTACGAACGTCGTATCGATGCCCCGGTCGCGCACCAGCGCCTGGCGCTTCGCCATCGTCTCCTGCATCTGCGTCTCCTCGAAGCCCAGCAGCCCCGAGTCCGCCATCGTCAGCGTGCTGATCTCGTTCGGCCACGTCAGCGCATACTCCAGCGCCACGTTCCCGCCCATCGAGAGGCCGACGATCGACGGCTTCCGCAGTCCGAGGTGCTGAATGAGCGCGCGCAGGTCCTGCGCATAGAAGGGAATGTGGTAGCCCGTCGGCGGCGCCTCGCTGCGACCGTGACCGCGAAAGTCGTAGCGCACCATCGTGTACGACCGGCTCACCGCCTCGACCTGCTTGTCCCACAGGCGGCAATCAACGTTGTGCGCGTGCACGAAGATAACGCCATGGCCGCTCCCCGCGACCTCGTAGTAGATGTTGACGCCGTTGACGCGCGTGATGGGCATGGGGTTACACCAAAGCAGGGCAGTCACGTGACTGCCCTGCTAGTTTCTCGAAAGCAACTATGGTTACGAAATTCGCTTCTGGCTCCGGCCCGGCATCTCGCCGTAACTCGCCGCCGGGTCCGTGATCACGTTGAGGCACGCCGGCAGCCCCGACGCGAACGCTCGCTCGAGCGCCGGCCGGATCTGCTCTGGCCGTTCGACCAGTTCGCCGTGGCCGCCCATCGCCTCGACCATCTTGTCGTACCGCGTCTCCTGCGAGAGTGCGCAGCCCAGCGCGCGGCCGTACATCTTCGTCACACCGTGGATCGTCTGCGCCCACCCGCCGTTGTTCGCGACCACCGAGACGACCGGCAACTTGAACCGTACGCACGTCTCCATGTCCATGCCGTTCAGCCCGAAGCCGCCGTCGCCGTTGACCAGCAGCACCTGCTTGCCGGGTCGCGCCAGTTGCGCCGTCATCTCTTCGTCGCCGGCCTTGTAGCCGCGCTCGTCCGCCTGCACCTTCTCGAGCCAGTCGCCGTTGGGCTCGAAGCCGGCGCGCGGCAACTCGTCCATGATGCCCTGCATGATGAGTTTCACATCGCCCATGATGCCCACGTCGATGGCCCGGTTCCGGCCGATCTCCGTGCCGTCCATCATGATCTGGATCATCTTCGCTTCTTTGGGAATGAGCGTGGGCTTGCCGAACGACATGCGGAAGTCGATGGGCGTGCCGATCAGGATCACGCAGTCGGATTGGGTCAGCGCGAACCGCCGCGACTGCGCGCCGAAGTTAGGATGGCCGGGCGGCAGGCTGCCGCGACCCATGCCGTTCTGGAACACGGGAATCTTGGTCATCTCGGCCAGGGCTTTGAGCGTGGCCGCGCCATCGCACCACCAGACGTCGCTGCCGGCCATAATGACGGGCCGCTTCGCCTTAGCGATGGTCTTCGCGGCCTGCTTGATGAACTCAGGGTCGCCCGGCGCCTTCGCCTTCGTGCGGTATTGCGTCGGGAAGTCGACCTTCTCCTCGTCGACCCGCCCGCCGAGCACGTCCATAGGAATCTCGAGGTAAGCGGGGCCGAGCTTGCCCTGCGTCGCGTGCCGGAAGCCGGTCGCGATGAAGTCCGGGATGCGCTCCGTGCGCGCCACCTGCTGCGACCACTTCGTGATCGAGCGCATCAGCGTCACGCTGTCGAACTCCTGCAGCCCGCCTGTGAGCCAGTCCTTCACCGAGCCGTTGCCCCCGAGCACGACCATCGGGCTCGGCGCTTGGAACGCGTTCGCGACCGCCGTCACTGTGTCCGTGACGCCCGGCCCCGCGGTCACCACCGCCACGCCCGGCGTGCGCGTCACCCGCGACCAGCCCTCGGCGGCGTGTCCCGCCACCTGTTCGTGGCGCACGTCGATGATGCCGATGCCTTCGTCGGCGCAACCTTCGTAAATGCCGTAGATATGCCCGCCGTTGAGCGTGAAGATGTACTTCACCCCCTCGGCCTTGAGCGCCTTGCCGACTAGGCGGCCGCCAGTGATTTGACCCATAGTGAGGCCTCGCTTTCTATATTCGGGGGAAAACTCGGCCATTGTAGCCGACCAAGCCACATACGCAAAGTATCTGACTCCCTGAGCGAATGCGAAGGGTCTCATGCCCCGCAGGAAGCCAACTCCTTGCGGCAGGCGTGGCCGCCCCCGTCTTGACGACCGCTCCCCTAATCGCTACCTTGCTTCACACGTCTGGTGGGACACTCCGACGCGTTTTCGGAAAAGGAGCAACCTATGTGGCGTAAACGATTGGCTACCATCGTCGGCCTTGGAGCCGCCCTCACCCTGATTGTCGCAGCCTGCGGCGGCGGCTCGGACAACACGCCCACGCCTGCGCCTGCTGCCACCAAGGCGCCGCCGACCGCAGCAGCGCCAACCGCAGCACCCGCCACCGCTGCGCCTGCCGCAACAGCGACTGCCGTCCCCACGGCCACGGCGACGCCGCGACCGGCAGCCACTCCGACTCCCACAGGCCCGCAGCCGAAGTACGGCGGCACGATGTCCGTCCGCGTCTCCGGTGCCTTCGCCAACGACTGGGATAACTACACCGCCAACGGCCGCTTCGCCGTCCTCCTCACCCAGAATCTCCTCAACAACATCACCTACCTCGATCCGGTCGATGGCTCGACGATCCGCCCCGACCTCGCCGAATCGTGGACGACCTCAGCGGATGGCCTGACGACTACGTACAAGGTCCGCCGTGGCGTCACCTTCCAGGACGGCGCGCCGCTCACGGCTAAAGACATCGCCGCCAGCCTCGAGCGCGCCCGCAATCCGACCAACCCCGCCTCCGCCATCCATAAGCCGCGCCTCGCGCCCATCCAGACCGTCACCACGCCCGACGACTTCACCGTTGTCGTGACGTTGAGCAAGCCCAGCGCCTCCTACTTCGTCAACACCTCGGTGCCGAACCTGACGGTCTACTCAGTCGCTGGCAACGCCAATATCGATGCCTGGAAGACCGCCCCCGTCGGCACCGGCCCCTTTAAGTACAAGTCGCTCAACAGAGATAAGGATGCCGACCTCGTCCGTAACACGACCTACTGGAAAACAGACGATGCCGGCCGCAAACTGCCCTACCTCGACGCCGTCCACTACGAGTTCATCGGCGACCAGGCGCTGGCCTTTAGCGCCTTCGTCACGGGCCGCCTCTCCTGCTCTTGCGGCTACAGCAGCGACATCCTCGTGAGCCAGAAAGAGTCGGCGGTGAACCAGATCAAGGGTGTGAAGTTCGGCACGACTTGGAGCGTCAACGAACTGGTCCTCAACACCTCGCGCGCGCCATTCAATAGCCTCGCCATGCGCCAGGCCGTCAACATCGCCTTCGACCGCCAGTTGATGCGCGACATCCTCCGCGGTGGCGACGCCTTCTACCCGCCCACCTACTTCGTCCCGCGCGAACTCGGCGGCCAGTGGGCCATCCCCGCCGCCGATCTGCTCAAGATGCCCGGCTTCCGCGAACCGAAGAAGCAGGATGTCGACCAGGCGAAAGCCCTGCTCGCGCAGGCAGGCATCGACCCCACAAAGCTCACTGGCGTGAAGTTGTATGGAAACACGTCCCAGAAGGACATTAGCGAAGGCATCCAGTCCATCCTCCTCCAGAATCTGGGCCTCAAGATCGAGATCGTCTCCCTGGCGAATACTGCCGATCTCACGGCAACGCTGCTCCGCGGCGACTTCGATCTGAACTACACCGGCGGCGGCAATTCCTTCGACGACCCCGCCGACCAGATCACCGGCGCCACCTTCACCGGCGGCCCCTTGAACTACGCGAAACTCTCCGACCCGCAGGTCGACCAACTGCTCGGCCAGCAGGACCAGACCCTCGACCAGGCCAAGCGCCGCGACTTGCTCATCCAGCTCCAGCAGCGCCTGCTCGACCTATCGGCCTACTTCCCCATCCACACCTTCCCGCAGTTGTACGCCGTCCAGCCCTACGTCGAAGGCTTCGTCCTCCAGCGCGCCTTCGTCGTCAGCGCCGCCCACCGACTCGACAAAGTCTGGTTCAGCAACCTCCCGTAGTCGCATCGCAGACCGAACGTAAAGAGGCCGTCCCGATGCATCGGGACGGCCTCTCGTTTTGGGCTCTCTACGCGGCTCGATGACTAAGACGCAGCCCGAACGATCGCAACAATCTGGTCATCGGAAAGGCCCATCACCGCAAGGCCATCCCTGCCGTACATAGAGAGCAGGTTTCTCGCAGTGCTGCGGTCCATGCTCGGGGCAGGTGCCGGACTCGGCGTCGGCGCAGGTGTCGGCGCAGGTAGCTGATCGACGACCGGCTGCGGCATCACGCCATTGGCCATTTGGACAATGACGGCGATCTGGGCGCTGGAGACTCCCATCACAGCGAGGCCATCCGTGCCGTACGTGGCGAGCATGGACCTGGCAGTGGCCTGGTCGAAGGTCGGCGCAGGCGTTGGTATGGGCGGCGGAGCGGGCGGGGGAGCCGGAGGCTGATCGACGACCGGCCTGACACCGTTGGCGATCAACTGGATCATCGCGACCTGGTCCGTCGTCACGCCGAACGCGAGCAGGTCATCGACGCCATTCGTCGCCAGCAGGTGTTGTGCCGTAGCCTGGTCCATCGTGACGTCATCGGCGCGGGTGAGGGCTGGGACAGCCGTAAGCGCGGCGATGGCCGTGCCCGAGAAGGCGACAAGACAGAACTTTTGGAATCGGTTCATCTTTGACACTCCTTGTATGCCGTTCATAGGTGACAACGGCCTATGACTCGTGAGTGTCAGCAGAGAAGCGTATGAATTCAGTAAAAGCCGTAGTGCGGGGGCTCGTCCCCTGCACCTCTCTCCCCACTGCCTGCCCTGAGCGGAGTCGAAGGAGACCTGGGGCGAGGTCTTCGCCCCCTTCTCTCCGCTCCGGAGAGAAGGGGCTGGGGGTAGAGAGGTGCGTTGACCCCGCGCCCCTCCGCCCCTATCATGCCG
>JACQEE010000115.1 GCA_016200725.1 Chloroflexota bacterium | reverse complement strand
GGTAGACGTGGTCGCGGAAGTAGTCGCTGGGCTTGCGCTTGAGGATGCCGGTCGTGCTCGACCACTGGTGATGACGCTCGTAGGCGTGGTCGATGCGCTCGAGGAAGTTGGGGACCCAGCCGATGTCATTCTCGACGGAGACGACCTTCAACTTGGGATATTTCTCAAAGACGCCGCCGAAGACTAGCGCAGCGAGCGACTTCTGTACCCAGTATGGCGATGTGGTGTACTCGACCAACCAGTGGCTGCTGCCCTTGTGCGCCTTCGTGCCAGTGAAGAGATGGAGGCTTACGGGCATATCGAGGTCTTGCGCGAGTTTCCAGAAGGGATCGTAACTCCCGCTCACATACGTATGCTCGTCTTCAGGCGTCGAGGAGATCATGACACCGCAGAGGCCGAGTTGCTTGGCGCGCTTCGTCTCGGCCATGCCTTTCTCGATATCCTCGAGGGAGATCAGGCCGATGCCCTTGTAGCGCTCGGGATGCGTCTTGCAGAAGTCGGCCATCCAGTTGTTGTAGGCGCGGAAGAGCGCGTCCTGGAACTCCACATTCTCGACCTTGTACATGCGCATGCCGAGCGTGGGGTAGAGCACCTCGGCGTCGACGCCGTCCATCTGCTCATCCTTGATGCGCTCCTCGGGGTCCCATCCGCCCTTGCGGCTATCCTCGTAGCGACCCTTGCGGTTCAGTTTGGATGGGTCGATCCCGGCCGGCGCCAGAAGGCAGACAGCGAAGTCATCGAGGCCGGGGCAGACGAAGACGTCGGTGTCCTTGTCGTGACGCACATGCGGCGCGCGGTCGCGGTAGGACTTCTCCATGTATTGCGTCCACAGGTCGGCTGGCTCGGCGACGTGCGAGTCGGCGGAGATGACGTTGTATTTCGACATGCTGGACTCCTTCGAGCGGCGCCCGAGGCGCAGGATTGGGACTGCTGGGCACAGTATAGCGTGATAAGCAACGCTGAAACGTGGGCTGCCGGTGCTATGCTGGGCAGGCTATGTTTTCGCTCATCATCGGGTTAGCACTCATGCCGCTGCGCCTCGCTCTCGCTCTTGCCGGAGCGATACGTCACGGAGCGATCCAGAGCATGACGTGGTTCATCTTCCTGCTCCTCGTGGGATCTGGTGTCGCGGTGGCGCTGACGGCGAACAGGGCAGCGGGCATCTCGATCGCAGCGGTCGGCACCGGCGTACTGCTGCTCGAGGTGTGGGTGACTGAGGGACGGCCAGGGCGAACTCGAGAACCTAAGCGTACCCGGTCAAAGAAACCCTCGGTCATCCAGCACTAGAGCCGGTCGCTAATTCCCGGGACCAGCGGGCGCCGTTTCCACCTTCGGCCGGGCTGGCTTCGACCCATCGCCCAGATGCGGCCTGAGATAGACGAGCCAAGCGGCTGAGAGGATGAGAATCACGAGCGAGATGAACTGCTGCTGGTTCATCCCGAAGATGTCGCTGATGCTATCGAGGCGGAGGAAGGAAAAGCCCAGGCGGATGCCAGAGTAGAGGAAGGCCATCAGGGCGAAGATCACTCCGCGCGGCTCGAGGCGCTTGCGCAGCGCCATGAGGATGCCGAAGATCGCCAGGTCGGCGAAGAGTTCGTAGGCGACGGCGGGGTGCCAGGGGCCGTTGGCGTTGCTGTAGTCGTAGCCGGGGCTATCGGGACTGGTGTAGACGACACCCCAGGGCAGGCTGGTCGCCTTGGCGAAGTGCTCGCCGTTGATGATGTCGCCGAGGCGGCCGATGGCCTGCGCGAGAATCATGGTAGGCGCGATGAGGTCCATCAACAGCGTCCGCGGGTACTTCTCGATCGTGGCGACGATCAGGCCGGCGATGAGGCCGCCGATGAAGGCTCCGTAGACGCCGATGCCACCATTCCAGATCTCGAATATCTGCCGTATGTTGTTTTTGTAGAAAGCCCAGTCGTCGATCACGTTGACCACGCGCGCGCCGATAAGGCCGCCAATGACAGCCCAGATCGCTACGTTGGGCATGACGTCCTCAGCGAGGCCCGCATCCCTGCCCCAGCGGATGGAGAGATAGACGGCGATGAGCGTCCCGACAGCCATGAAGAACGAGTGCCACGTGATCTTGAGTCCGCCTACGTGAATCATGTTCGGCGACATGCCGATGTGGACCGTGGCGAGTAGATGAGCGAGCGGGTCCATTCAGTCCTCCGGCGTTCCCTGCGAAAGGCCGCAGACAGTGTCGCTTACGCGGGGCTGTTCGCCAAGTCCTTGCCCCTGGAGTAGAACGCTCTTGTCTGTCAACGTGGTTTCAGAGCGGGCATGTTAAATTTAGTTCAAAACTTGATATAATCTATGCATGTCCCGCGCTATGCCGTACCGGCCGACGTTGTCGCGCCGTATGCCGTACCGGCCGACGTTGTCGCGCCGGCCTTCGATGTTGCCGCAGCGCCGCGCGCCGCAGGTGACGCTGCCACACGAGGCGCATCGCGTCGCGGCCGTGGCGGCGCACTACCATCACGCCGACCACACGGTTCCGCCGCACGACGTAGACCGCCGTGGGGGCCATCTCGTCCACCGACCACATCTCAAGAGCCTGGGCGCGTTGTCAGTCAAGCAGTTCCGCCCATACTTGCTGGTCGTGCTGCTGAACTCCTTTGGCTTCCAGAGCCAGGGGCTCGTGCGCGGCTGGCTCGCTTTTCAAATGACCCACTCGGCGTTTGCCCTGGCGGCGGTCGAGTTTACGTCGGGCATGGCGAACATGATCGTCTCGCCTTTCGCGGGGGTGATCGCCGACCGCGTGGACCGGCGGCGCATCATCGCAATCGCGTCGCTCATCCCGGCGGGGTCGGCAATTTTGCTGGCACTGCTGCTCATGAGCGGACACCTCGCCTACTGGCACCTGCTTGCGATCGCGGCGGTGAATGGCACGTGCACGGGCACGCTGAGTCCCGCGCGCGCCGCCTACATCTTCAACATCACCGGCCGCTCACACATCGCCAATGCGATGGCGCTCAATTCGATGACGATCGCGGCGACGCGGCTGGTCGCACCGGCACTGGGCGGCTTCCTCATCGCGTTCGCCGGCCCGGACATCATCTACCTCATCATGGCGGCGAGCCTGAT
>JACQEE010000112.1 GCA_016200725.1 Chloroflexota bacterium | reverse complement strand
GGCAAGGACCGCGGCAAGCGCGGCAAGGTGCTCGATGCGAACCCCAAGACAGGCCGCGTGACGGTTGAGAACATCAGCGTCATCAAGCGGCACACGAAGGCCAACCCGAACCTGCGCCAGGCCGGCATCGTCGAGCGACCAGCGCCAATCAACGCCTCCAACGTGATGGTGATCTGTGACAAGTGCAGCAAGCCGACGCGCGTCGGCTACCAGGTGGTGCACGTCCAAGAGATGGGCGCCACGCGGCGAGACAGAACTCGAGTGTGTAAACAATGCCACCAGCAGATAGCGTAGACAAGGGCGGTAAGCCCGCAGGCGAGCACCCTAAGGCCCATAAGGCGCCGAAGGTGCACACCGAGAAGGCTGAGAAGCCCGCGAAAGACGCACTTCACAAGGCGGAGAAGGGCGACAAGGCTCCGAAGGCTGGGAAGGCGCCTGCCGCGGAGCACGCAGCCCAGCAGCCGCATGCGAAGCAGGAGAAGCACCCTGCCCAGGCCGAGGCGAAGGCTGCCTCGCCGCTAAAGGGCGGAGCCAAGCCCCAGGCCAAGGCCGCTCCTCCGGCCGAGAAGCCGGTCGCCAAGCCGCCACCCGGCTATGTGCCGCGCCTCAAGACGCGCTATATCCAGGAAGTGGCCCCGGCTCTGATGCAGGAGTTCGGCTTCAAGAACCCGATGCAGGTGCCGGTGGTCAAGAAGGTGGTCGTCAACATCGGCCTGGGCGAGGCGCTTACCAACCCCAAGGCTATCGAATCGGCTGAGAAAGACCTGATTGCCATCACGGCGCAGAAACCGATCTCCACCCGCGCTAAGAAGTCCATCGCCAACTTCAAAGTCCGTAAGGGCCAGACTATCGGTATGACAGTCACGCTGCGCGGCGCCCGAATGTATGAGTTCATGGACCGCCTGTTGAACATCGCCTTACCGCGTATTCGCGACTTCCAGGGCATCCCGGTGAAGGGGTTCGATGGGCGTGGCAACTTCTCGCTCGGCCTGCGCGAGCAGGTGATGTTTCCAGAGATAGACTTCAACGAAGTAGACCGCATCCGTGGCATGCAACTGACGTTTGTGACCTCGGCGCGGAACGACGCCGAGGCGCGACGCCTGCTGACGCTCATGGGCATGGCCTTCCAACGAGACGGCCGAGGCCCTGCGAAGGTGGCATAAAGGGGTAGGGTATGGCAAAGACGTGCAAGATCGAAAAGTGGAAACGCAAGCCCAAGTTCAAGGTGCAGCACCATAACCGCTGTAACTTGTGCGGCCGCCCGCGTGCCTACATCCGGCAGTTCGGCCTCTGCCGCATCTGCTTCCGCAATATGGCCCTCAAAGGCGAAATCCCCGGCGTCCGCAAGGCGAGTTGGTAGGCGATATATGCACTCAGATCCAATCGCAGACATGCTCACCCGGATCAGGAACGCGTCGCTGGCGCGGCACACATCCGTGACTGTGCCTTTTTCGAAGATCAACGATGCGCTCCTAAAGATCATGAAGGACGAGGGTTTCGTGCGAGACTTTGCCCAGGTGAAGTCTGGGAACACCCGCGGGCTTCGCATCCACCTGATCTATGACGAGCAGCACGAGCCGGCCATCAACGGCCTGCAGCGGGTGAGCAAGCCCAGCCTCCGCATCTATCAAAAGCACGACGAGATGCCGCGCGTCTACGGTGGCATCGGCACGGCGATCGTCTCCACGCCGAAAGGCATCATGACAGGGCGCCAGGCCTGGCGGGATAAAGTCGGCGGCGAAGTCCTCTGCGTAGTTTGGTAGCACGACCGGAGTTGCGTCATGTCCAAAATCGGTAAACAACCAGTCACCATCCCCCAGGGTGTCACCGTCAAGATCGATGGCCAGGAGATCGTGGTGAAGGGCCCGAAGGGCGAATTGAAGCGCAAGGTGCACCCGCTGCTCCAGATCGCGCAGGAAAACGGCAAGGTCGTCGTGAAGCGCGTGAACGACGAGACCTCGGCGAAGGAAGTGCATGGCCTTACGCGCACACTGGTCAACAACATGATGATCGGCGCGAGCCAGGGCTACCAGAAGACTCTCGACATCGTCGGCGTCGGCTACCGCGGCACGCAACAGGGCAAGAACATCCTGTTGCAGGTGGGCAAGAGCCACCCTGTCGAGGTCGTTCCGCCTGAGGGCGTGGTGCTTCGAGCCGAGGGCCAGAACCGCCTCCATGTGAGCGGTGTGGATAAAGAATTGGTCGGCCTCTGGGCCGCCAAGATCCGCAAGGTCCGGCCACCTGACAAGTACAAAGGCAAGGGCGTGCGGTACGCCGGCGAGCAGGTACATCTGAAGCCAGGTAAGACAGCAGCGAAGAAGGCGTAAGGTTATGGCTCACAAAGCACATACGGCGCGCGCGGCGCGCATCGCGCGGCATGGCCGCATTCGCAACAAGGTCGCCGGCAGCGGCCAACGGCCGCGGGTAGCCGTCTACCGCAGCCTCAACCACATCTATGTACAGATTATCGATGACGAGCAGGGCCGGACCGTGGCCCAGGCCTCCTCGATTGAGCCTGATTTGAAAAAGCAATTGACCGGAAAGAACAAACGGCAGGCCGCCGAGATCGTCGGCCAGACCGTCGCGAAGCGGGCCGTGGACGCAGGTGTCAGCCAGGCGGTCTTTGACCGCGGCGGATACAAGTACCACGGCCGAGTCCGAGCCCTCGCGGACGCCGCTCGCAAGGGAGGCTTAGTGTTTTGACGCAGCAACGAGATCGCCGTGAACGCCGCGACCGCGGCGACTCACGCGAGTCCGGTTTCAACGAGAAGGTTGTCCACATCAAGCGCGTCTCTAAAGTCGTGAAGGGCGGCCGCAACTTCTCGTTCAACGCCATGGTCGTCGTCGGCGATGGCTCAGGCAAAGTTGGCATTGGCCTCGGCAAGGCCGGCGAGGTGCCCGACGCCGTGCGTAAGGGCGCGTCTATCGCCCGTCGTAACATGATCCAGGTTTCCGTCAAGGGCAGCACGATCCCGCATGCGATCACGTACAAGTACGGCGCGTCAAAGGTCATGCTCCGTCCGGCCGCCCCGGGTACCGGCGTCATCGCAGGCGGCAGCGTCCGCGCCGTGATGCAGGCTGTCGGTATCCGCGACGTGCTAACCAAGTCGCTTGGCAACTCGAACCCCATCAATGTAGTGAAGGCCACCTACCACGCGCTCGAGTCGATGAAGCATCCCGAGGCTGCCATTGCTGCCCGGAAGGAACTGGCCGCCAAGCAGATGGCCTCCCCTCCTCCGGAGCCGCGATCGCCGAAGCCCCCGCGTCCCGCCGGCCCGCGCGTTGACAAGAAGAATCGCGACACCGAGATGGCCGCCGCATTCACCCAAGCCCAGGACACCACCAATGCCTAAAGTTCGTATTACATTGGTGAAGAGCCCTATAGGCTACAAGGAAGACCAAAAGGGCACTGTGCGCGCCCTCGGCCTCACGCGCATGAACAAGACCGTCGAACATGACGACTCGCCGGCACTGCGCGGCATGGTGCAGAAGGTCAGCCATCTGGTGAAGGTAGAGCAGGCATGAGAGAACACGAAGTCCATCCCCCCAAGGGTTCAAAGGTCGAGCGTTTTCGCGTCGGCCGTGGCCTCGGCAGCGGTAACGGCACCTACGCTGGCAAGGGCGTGAAGGGTCAGAAGGCGCGTCGCGGCTACACTGTGCGCCCCGGCTTTGAAGGCGGCCAGACGCCCATGATCAAGCGCCTACCTCAGCAGCGTG
>JACQEE010000111.1 GCA_016200725.1 Chloroflexota bacterium | reverse complement strand
ACTACCGGCGACATGGGGGCTGGAGCTTGCAGGGCGACGATCAGCTCCGATTGCTCGGCGCGAAGCAGGAAGTACGGGATGAGGCCATACACCGCCAGGATCATCACGGCGTAGGCCAGTATCAGTTTCAGATACAGGCCGAACCTAAGCCCGCCCGGCTTGCGCTCGGCGGCTACCGGATCGGCACCGACGGCGACTGCCTGCTGTTGCACGTTGCTCATCGCGGCGTGCTCAGGTAGCTGTAGGCGGCCTCGTCGTTATCGAGCATCTTCAGGACGCTCGCCAGACGTGTGATCTCGAGCAGGGTCTGGACCTTCTTTTGAACGTTGACGAAGACGACTTCACCACCTGCCTCGCGAGCCCGCTTGTGAGCCTTCACAATGGCCCCGAGAGCGGCGCTGCAGATGGTTTTCACTTGCGAGGCGTCAAGCACGACCTTGGAGAAACGAGGAGAGACATGTTCCGAGAGGAAACTGTCGAACTCCTCATGGTTGTCCAGGTAGATGTCGCCGGCGATTCGAACGAACGCGACATCTTCCCGCGACTGCAAGCTGCACAACGCACCGTAGTCGGCCACTTTTCCGCTCCCTCCGAGAGGCGGCAGATGATAGCACCCCGCGAGACCCGATTCAAGGCGCAGGCGCCAGCCCGATGCCTCGCACACGGTACAACGCCGCCCCGGGGAATGCCAGAAAAGCCGAAAGCGGGGTGGCCACGCCAGATCGTGGGGAAGTCCGTTGGGCGGGCCTCCTCACGCATGGATGGATCTTTCGAAAGACCTCTTGAGTCCTGGTGGGTCCTGAGATCCTCGACCCCCCTGAAACCCGCATCAATCGGGGCCTCAGGGGGGCGAGTCCCCCAGTCTTCAAGCGAGCTCTCAGAGGTCCTTGGATGCGTGAGGCTGGCCTCCGCGCCCGCCGAGAAGCCGCATCGCTCCTGGGCGGGCGCAGGGCCCGCCCTACTTTGGGTTCACGGAGTGATGCGGCTTTCCAGTTCCAGCGTCGCTTCCAAGCGGGAAAGGCCGCTACTCTTGCGGTGTCGCCTCTTGCGGTGTCGCGCCGCTCAGCTTCTCGCGCAGGCCGCCTAGGCCCTTTTCGAGCGTGCCCTGGACCTTCTCGCGCGCGTAGTACCATCCCTGAATGTCCACCGGAGCGCCGTGGGAGCTCATCAGGTTCCATGCCACCGAGAGGTCCTTGCGCGCGCCCTGGAGTTGCTCGTCGATTTCGTTGAGCGCCGCTTCATCCGCGTCGCCACGCGCCTCGAATTCCTTGATCTTGGTCTCGATCTTTTTCTGGGCGTACGTGGCCTTGCCGATCATTCCTTGAATCGTTGCCGAATCCCCCGCGGAGGCTGACAGGGCACGCAGCGGTATCCGGTCCCGCTGCGTCCAGAGGGCGCCGGCGAGCACCGCGAGCACCAACAGTCGGGGTACCAGGGTGCGCAGCTTTTCGGTCTTCATCGTCTTTCCTCCTGCCACATTCATCACTACTGGTTAGCGCGTTGTGAAGGCACGCGGCATGACAAGAAAATGACCGCGGCTGGACGACCGGCGGCCGCGTGCCGATAGGGGGAGTTACAAGATCTGCCGGGAAGGGACAACTCTTGTTCTGACGACTCCCCCGGGGCCCGTGATGAAGCCATCTCACATCCTTTCGAGTGTCGCCGTGGCCGGCCTGTTCTTCCTGTCGGGCGCGACGGGGTTGGTCTTCGAAATCCTCTGGGCCCGAATGCTCGGGCCATGGATCGGTGCGGGCCCGGCAACCAATGCCCTGGTCATCGGGGCGTTCATGGGTGGCCTGGCCGCCGGCGGCTTGCTTGCGGGGCGAGTCCGAGGGAAGCCGCTCGCCGCGTATGGATGCGCCGAGGTCGGAGTGGGCCTCTGGGGACTGGCGACGCCGTCGGTGATGTCGGCGTTGGGGCCGCTATTCTCCGGGGCGTTCGGCCTCGGCGAAACGCACGCGGCGGCCTGTCTGGCGCTCAAGGGGGTGGCGACCGCGTTGCTCGTCGTGCCTCCGACGATCCTCATGGGAGCGTCGTTCCCACTGTTGGCGCGCCACGCTCGCGCCGGCGCGGCTTGGCTCTACGCGATGAACACGGCGGGAGCCGTCCTCGGTTCGCTCTTCGGAGGATTGATCCTGTTGCCTGCGATCGGCGCGTCATCCACGCGGATTGCGGCCTCGGTGCTGGACATCGTCATCGGCTTCCTGGCCCTCTCTTTGGCTATGGCGATCGAGCCCGGGAGCGGCCAGGAGGAAGCCCAGAGAAACGACGGCGAGGCGGTCGGATGGCAGTTGTTGGCGACGATCGCGCTCTGGGGCGCGGCCACGATGGCCGGCGAGCTGGCCTGCGAACGGACGCTGGCCCTGGCTCTCGGATCGTCGGTCTACTCGTTGACGTTTGTCGTCGCAGCGTTCATCGCAGGGT
>JACQEE010000105.1 GCA_016200725.1 Chloroflexota bacterium | reverse complement strand
TCTTCGTCTATCTGAACGCCAACAAGAAGAGCGTCACCCTCAACCTCACCACTATCACTGGACGAGACCTCTTCTGCGAGCTCGTCCGCTGGGCCGATCTCGTCGTTACCAGCGCAGCGCCGAAGGTGCAGGAGAGACTCGGCCTAAGCCCCGAGGCGTTAGCGAAAGCGAACTCGAAGATCGGTGTGGTCTCCATCACCAACTTTGGCCTCACGGGGCCGTACCGCGATTGGCGCGCCGACCACATGACGCTCACAGCGCTGGCGGCGTGGGCGCAGTACCTAGGCCAGAAGGAGCGACCGCCGGTGCAGCCAGGTGTTGAACTGGCGCTGCAGGTGGCAGGCCTCCAGGCCGCGTCGGCATCGCTGGCGATCTACCGCCTCTGTCAGGACACCCGCTCCTCGCACGCCGCCGACCTCTCGATCATGGAAGTCATCGCGCATATGCTGCCCGGCTCGCCACTGCGGTTCGCGTTCAACGGGATGATCGAGACGCGCGGCATGTATCCCTTCCCGAGCCAGGGCATCCTCAAATGCAAGGACGGCTATGTCGGTGTGAACACACTCACCGAGGAGCACTGGGAGTTGCTGTGTCGCTGGATGGAGATGGAGGACGTGCTCGAGGACCCGCGATTCAAGGTTTCCTCGGGCCGCTGGAAGCACACCGCTGAGTTGCGCGCGCGGGCCGAGAAGTTCTTCGGCCAGAAGACCAAGCGCGAGTTGTTCGCTGAAGGCCAGTCCTGGCGCGTGGCGACGGGGCTCGTCTCCAACCCCGAGGACATCTACACCTCTGAGCATCTGCGCGACCGCAGGTACTTCGCAGCGACGCAGCACCCGGCCTTTCTCGACGTCGAGCAGCCCGGCGCGCCGATACGCATGATCGGCTCTCCCTGGTCACTGCGATCGCCCGCACCCGAACTCGGCCAGCATAACCTCCAGGTCTTCTGCGGCATGATGGGCTTCTCTCAGCCCGACCTCGTCATGCTCCGCGAGCAGGGAGCGATTTGATGCGTCTCCCCCTCGAAGGCGTCCGCGTCGTCGATCTTTCCCACTGGTGGGCCGGGCCGTTCGCCACGATGGAACTTGCCGGCATGGGCGCGGAGGTCATCAAGATCGAGGCCATCCAGCGCGTCGACGGCTATCGTGGCGGGCACTCGGCAACCGGTGAGCGAGCATGGGAAAAGGCGCCGACGTTCCTCTCGTTCAACCTGGGCAAGCAGGACATCACGCTCGACCTCTCGCGGCCAACCGGCCTCGAGTTGCTGCGCAGCCTGATCCGTATCGCCGACGTCGTGATCGACAACTACGCCGCGCGGGTGATGGAGAACTTCGGCCTGACCTACGAAGCTGTGCGTCGCGAGAACCCGGCCATCATCATGGTCTCCATGCCCGGCTTCGGGAACAGCGGCCCGTGGCGCGACTACACCGGCTTCGCCTTCAACCTCGAGCAACTCTCCGGCATCGCGCACCACACGGGCTTTCCGGACAGCCCGCCGTACAACATTGGCGCGGGCGCCGACCCGATCATGGGCATGTGGGGCGCCTACGCGGTGATGACCGCCCTCGAGCACCGTCGCCGTACCGGCGCGGGCCAGCGCGTCGACCTGGCGCACCTCGAGGCGCTGACGTCGTTCCTCGGCGGGCAGGTGCTCGACTATCAACTGAACGGGCGCATCACGACGCGGACAGGCAACGCCGATCCCGCTGCATCGCCGCACAATTTTTACCCCTGCAAGCCTGCCCTGAGCGGAGTCGAAGGGGGCAACGACCAGTGGGTAGGCATCGCGGTCTACGGTGACGGCGACTGGCGCAAACTGCGCCGCGCGATGGGCGAGCCATCGTGGGCGGCCGACGAGCGCTTCGCCGACGAGATGGGGCGCTGGCGTCATCAGGAAGAAATCGACGGACGCATCGCGGAGTGGACTCGCGGACACGACAAGCGCGAGGCGATGCAGCGGCTGCAAGAGGCCGGTCTAACCGCCGGCGCTGCGCTCGACGCCCGTGACCTCCTCGACGACGCGCAGGTGAAGGGCCGCGATTTCTTCCAGCGCATCGAGCGGGGGCACGTCGGATCGCTGCCCTACCCGCGCCTGCCGTTCCGCATCGACGGCAAGCCGGTCGACTGGCAAGCGCCCGCGCCAACGCTGGGCCAGCACAACGAGCTCGTGCTCGGCGAACTGCTGGCTCTGAGCAAGGTCGACCTAGGACGGCTCGAAGGCGATCGCGTGATCGGCCGCGAACCCCTGATACGCAAATAGGCATCGAACTAGCGACGTGTTAGGCTGGCATTTTGAACCAATGGAGGACATCACATGGCGGACGTAACGGTGAAGGCAACCAGGAACGGACCCTATGAGGTCTCCGGCAACTTCCAGATCCTCGACGCCGCAGGCCAGCCATTCGACGCGAGCAAGCAGACGTTCAAGGGCAAGGTCTACCTTTGTCGCTGCGGCCAGTCCAACACCAAGCCTTTCTGTGACGGCACGCACAACAAGGTCGGCTTCAAACACGAGTTGAAGGCCTAGCAACTTCTAAGACGGGAAGCACACGCTGCTGCTGGTTGTAGATGCCAAAGACCAGGGCACGGTGCAGCGTTTCATGGCCCCATTCGCACAGATGGGCAGCGTCGACGTGGAGCCGGGCAGCCCCTGCGAGAGCGTCGTCGCCCGCGGCAAGTGCTGACGCGATAAGGGCGATCAACTGGGCAGGCGATGGACCTGAAGACCTCGGACTTCGACTATCACCTGCCGCCCGAACTGATCGCCCAGCGGCCCATCGAGCCGCGCGACCATTCGCGTCTGCTAGTCCTCGACAGAGCGACGGGCGCCATCACCCACCGCCGCTTCCACGAGATTGGCGACTACCTCCGTCCCGGCGACCTGCTCGTCATGAACGACAGCCGCGTCATCCCGGCCCGACTCCATGCCAAGCGTCCCTCCGGCGGCAAGGCCGAACTGCTGCTGCTCCACCCCATGAGCGACGGCGTCTGGCAGGCGCTGGCCAGGCCCGCGCGTCGGCTGCCTGCGGGGACGCGACTCGCACTCGAACCGTTCGCCCTGAGCCCGTCGAAGGGCGGACAGGAGACGCGCTACGAGGCCGAGGTCGTCAGCCAGGCCGCCGCGGGCATCGTGGGCGTCCGCGTGTCCAATGAGGCGATCGAGGCGTGCGGCCAGGTGCCGCTGCCACCCTACATCCGTGAGCCGCTCGCCGACCGCGAGCGCTACCAGACCGTCTACGCGCGGGTCAACGGCAGCGCCGCCGCACCGACCGCGGGCCTGCACTTCACTCCCGACTTGCTCAAACGCCTCGGAGCGCACGGCGTCACCTTCGCCTTCGTGACGCTGCACATCGGCCTCGACACCTTCCGCCCAGTGGAGGTCGAAGAGCAGCGCAAGCACCACATCCATCGCGAGTACGCCCTGCTCGACGAAGCGACGGCACGTCGCATCAACGAAGCGCGCTCGAAAGGCGGGCGCATCGTCAGCATAGGCACGACGGCCGCCCGCGTGCTGGAGACGGCAGCGCGAGGGGCGCAGTCTGGACAGGCCGTCGCCCCCTACACTGGCTGGACCGACCTCATGATCCTGCCCGGCCACGCCTTCCGCGCCATCGATATCCTCATCACCAACTTCCATCTGCCGCGTAGCACGCTGCTCATGCTGGTGAGCGCCTTCGCGGGCAAGCAACTGATTGACAAGGCATACGCGGAGGCGGTGCGAGAACGCTATCGGTTCTACTCCTTCGGCGACGCGGTGGTTATCTTATGACATGCGTCTCTTGCCAAATCGCGATCCGGGAATGTATCTTCTTTGTAGATACGTCCCTACCATTGGAGGAAGCGATGCGTGTTCAGGTCCAGAAATGGGGCAACAGTCTGGCGCTGCGCATTCCCAAGCCCTTCGCCGAGGACGCCGGGGTCAGTGAGGGCACCGTTGTCGACGTGTTCGTATCCGAAGGGCGGCTCGTCGCGGCGCCTGTTGCGACGCATAAGGTCAGGCTCAAAGCACTCCTTCGCCAGATCACGAAACAGAATATCCACGCCGAGGTGGATACGGGCCCCTCGGTGGGCCGCGAGGTGTGGTGATGCCGCGTCGCTACGTTCCACGACGCGGAGATCTGGTCTGGCTGTCGTTTAGTCCCCAGGCCGGGCATGAGCAGGCTGGTCGTCGGCCCGCTCTTGTGCTTTCTCCGTCGGCGTACAACGGCACGGTCGGGTTGGCGCTGTTCTGTCCGATCACAAGCCACGTCAAGGGTTACCCATTCGAAGTGCCAGTTCCACCCGACATTGGCCTTGAAGGCGTGGTGCTCGCAGACCAGGTACGCAGCCTCGACTGGCGTGTGCGAAATGCAGAGTTCGCGGGCCGACTTCCGGATTCGGCAGTCGGCCAGGTGCTGGCACTGGCGACCGCCCTCATCACCCAAGGTGAGGCGTGACAGAGTCAATGTCTGCCGCGCCATCGATATGCTCATCACCAACTTTCACCTGCCTCGTTCGACGCTGCTCATGCTGGTCAGCGCCTTCGCGAGCAAACAACTGATCGATAGGGCGTACGCGGAGGCGGTGCGCGAGCGGTACCGGTTCTACAGTTTCGGGGACGCGATGGTGATTGTGTAGTGGGAGATGGTGCACTCCTCCCTTGTGTCCTGACAATACCGACTTGGCTATTATGTTTGGAAGGATGTAACCTGGTCTGAATTACGTAGTGGAGGGCCTGGTGGCTAAGGAAGAATCCGTACCTGACCAAACAGAACAAAAATTAGATTTGATTGCCCGACTTCTCGCATACTTAGTCGCTGCCGAGCATGAAAGTCTCGCCGACAAAGCTGTCACCCTCAGCTCTTTGGGGTTATCACCTACGGAAATCGCCTGTGTTTGTAACACCACGCCAAACACCGTAAGTGTGCGCTTGGCGGAAGCCAAGAGACGGGCAAGGCGGAAGCAATCTGGAGTCCGTTCCAGAGCAGGGAAGGAGTGATCGGTATGGCAACCACAGAGGACGCCTCTGAAGAAAGCGGTATCCTCCAAGAACTGGAGGATATCAAACGACTACTCATCCTCACGCTTCTGCGAGAGGGTGCCTCGCAGGCAGAGATCGCGAAGGCACTTGGGGTAAGCCAACCCTCAATAAGCCGGATGTTCCCAGGGAAGATTGGAAAGACGACGAGGGGCAGCGCGCCTAGGTAAGGCGCGCCGATTCAACCCGTTAGAAGAAGGAGGCTAAGGAATGGCAAAGAGAAAAGCATCAGGAACTTCCGACTCCGATCGGATCATTGCTCAGCTCGAAGATCTTAAACGCCTTGCGATTCTTCAGTTATTAAGTTCTGGTGTGCAAAGTGGACACATTGCGACAGCCCTGGGAGTCCATAGCAGTGTCATTAGTCGGATGCTGCCAGCGCGGCAAATCCAACAATACGCATCCAGAGACTAAAAGCCCCCGTCTCAGGAGAAACCGCACATGCCAAAAGGATCCGCCCTAAACACTGACGAAACAGTCGCATTGTTGCAGCAGTTAGTCGCCATTGAATTGTGGCGCGCTGGGCTCTCTCAGTCAGAGATCAGAGCACGTCTTGGCCTGAGCATGAACGTAGTGAACCAAATGCTTAAAGGCATTAGTCGAGAGGTCGAGGTTCGGATCAAACCCCTCGATTGATACTCATGACATATAAGGTCACCGACTTACGGGCAAACCAGAACGAGAACATTCTTCATGCTGCCAAAAGCATCGGCCGGTCAAAAGACCGTCGCAAAGTGTTCGAGGCCGTTTACCGTGGCAAGAAACAAGTCAAGTCTGTCGACGATCTTAGAAAAGCGACAGGCTTGTCGCCAGTCCGCGTGCTCCAAGAAGGTAAGAAACTTTCGGCTACGGATCTAGTTGAGCAGGTGAAGGATCCTAACGGTCGGGTCGCATATAAGAAGTACGATACGTACTCCCATTACAAGAAAAAAGTCCTGGATCTTGTCGATCATCCCGATAAGAAGAGTAAGTACCCGACAAAGCAGGAACCGAGACTCTCGGGAGCAACGAGCATTAAGATCTCATTGGGGAAATCCCCTCAGCCACAAGATGTGACTGTTGATGACATTGAGGCTTTTGCCAAAGTCAAAGGTATTTCGGCTCCGACATCCACCTTATCCTTGGCCAATGTCCTCGAGAGCCGGATCAAGGAGTTCTTAAAGCGCGTAATCGGGGAAAGCCACGACTTTCCTGACTGGGGCGGAGAGAAGAACGACCTATATACCAACAGGCTGCGATTCCGTGGTTCTCGCCGGAAAGCAGCATTTGCACTGAAGGGGCGAGCCACGCAGGGGCCTCTCACTCCGAAGAAGATGGGGAAGAACGGCGATCAGATTGGCAGGCTCGTGGGCAGCGACGCAGTAATGTTTTCGTTGTCTACCACAGCAAGGTTGAGCAGTCGGTCCACGAGCAACTGCGTGCCTATGCGACAGGCCGTGCCCTTTCGAGTGTCAGAGTCTACTGTTGCGTCATTGATGGGAATGATCTAAATCGGCTTGTTCAGGCCTATCGGTCCGAGTTTGATGCAACAAAAACTGGCTCTTAGTCTACTTATCCTCGCCCCCTCACCCTAGCTGCCTTCCCAACTCCTCCGCCGTCGTCGCTGGCAGTTGGCAGGCGTAGTTCTCGCAGACGTAGGCGGCGGGTTTGCCATCGATGAGTGTGCGGCCTTCGAGCAGCGGGATGCCTTTCGAGCCGCTTGAGCCACTCGAGGGGTTCCAGCCGGCGACTACCTTGTTTGGCAGGTAGCGCTTGAAGACCACCTCGGCGAGCGAGCGTGTCGCCGAATCGGTAGGCGCGCCTGCGATGGCGATTTCGAGCGGCTTCGACAGGTAAAAATCGAGCGCGCCGAGCCAGTGGGCGAAGCCGTTGGGGTAGTTGGTCATGAACGGGGCGACGCAGCGCAACGATTCGGCGGCGATCGGCTGGTAGCGCTGGTCGCCAAGCAGGACGCCGAGGCGCAGCAGCACGTCGGCGGCGACGGCGCCTCCGCTGGGCGTAGCGTTGTCGAAGATGTCACGCGGTCGCACCACCAGTTGCTCATGGTCGCTGCCGGTGTCGTAGAAGAGTCCCGTCGACGCGTCGCGGAAGAGGCGCACCATGTCGTCGGCCAGGCCGCGTGCTTCGTCGAGCCAGCGGCGGTCGAAGGTGGCGGCGTGCAGCGCGATGAGGCCATCGATGAGGTTGGCGTAGTCCTCGAGGTAGCCGAGCAGTTTCGCCTGGCCATCCTTCCAAGTGCGCAGCACGCGGCCGTCTTTGCGCAGACTTGAGAACAAGAAGTTGCCATTGGCCACGGCGGCGTCGAGGTAGTCCTTGCGTCCGAATGCTGCGGCGGCCTCGGCGAGGCTCTTGAGCATCATGCCGTTCCACGCGGTGAGCACCTTTTCGTCGCGGCCTGGGTGCACACGTCGCTCCCGTGCCTGCCACAGGATGCGTTTACTACGCTCGACGGCGTCTCGCAATCGCGACTCGTCGACGCCCTGTTGCCGCACAACCTCGGCCATCTCGACAGGCACATTGAGGATGTTGTGGCCCTCGAAGTTGCCCTTCGCGGTCACGTCGTAATAGGCGTTGAAGAGACGCGCGTCGTCCTTGCCGAGCAGCGCTTCGACCTCCGCTGGCATCCAGACGTAGAACTTGCCCTCTTCGCCTTCGCTGTCGGCGTCAAGGGTGGAGTAGAAGCCGCCGCGACGGTCGCGCATGTCGCGAAGGACGAAATCGCAGGTCTCCTCACAGACGCGGCGGTAGAAGGCGTTGCCGGTGAGTTGCCAGCCGTGCAGGTAGACGCCCGCGAGCAGCGCGTTGTCGTACAGCATCTTCTCGAAGTGCGGCACGAGCCAATGCGCGTCGACGGAGTAGCGGTGGAAGCCGCCGCCGAGGTGGTCATAGATACCGCCCCGCGCCATGTGCGTCAGCGTGTGCTCGACCATCTGAAGGAGGCGCGCGTCGCCCTGCCGCTTATGCGAGCGCATGAGGAACTCGAGGCTCATCGCCTGCGGAAACTTGGGCGCGGTGCCGAAGCCGCCGTTGTCCCAATCGAAGTTGCTCGCCAGGCGCTGAGCGGCCTGCTGGAGCACCGCGCCGCTGAGCATCTCGCCACTGGCCTGCCTCGCGACGCCGACTTGCAATTGCTGCGCCAACTGCCCCGCCCCCTGGAGCACCTCGCCGCGACGGTTGTGGTAGGCATCGGCGACGGACTTGAGCACTTCGGTGAACGACGGCATGCCGTGGCGCGGCTCGTTGGGGAAGTAGGTGCCGCCATAGAAGGGCTTGCCGTCCGGCGTGAGGAAGACGGTCATCGGCCAGCCGCCGTGGCCGGTCAGCGACTGCACCGCCTGCATGTAGATGCTATCGAGGTCGGGTCGCTCCTCGCGGTCGACCTTGATGTTCACGAAGAGCGCGTTCATGATCTCGGCGGTCTGCGGGTCCTCGAAGGACTCGTGCTCCATGACGTGGCACCAGTGGCAGGCGGAGTAGCCGATGCTGAGCATGATCGGCATGTCGTTGGCCTGCGCCTTGGCGAGCGCCTCCGGGCCCCACGCGTACCAATCGACGGGGTTGTCCTTGTGCTGGAGGAGGTAGGGGCTGGTCTCGTTGGCGAGGTGGTTGGGCATGGGAAACCTTTCTGCGGCTCGTAAACCTACCGTAACAGGCGCTCGAACGAGGGGTCAATGGCAGCGAGGGAGTGCCTATCCGATACTGAAGCCGCCATCTGCGACGAGCACCGTACCGGTCACGTATGAGGCGTCCGCCGACACGAGGAAGAGCGCGGCAGATGCAGCCTCTTCAGGTCGACCGACGCGGCCAAGGCATGAGCGCGCGTTGTGTACGTCGAGCGCTTTCTGGCTCTCCCGGATCGTCTTCGTGCGTTGCGTCGCTATGACGCCGAGGCAGAGGCAGTTCACGCGGATGCCCTGCTTGCCGTACGTCCGTGCCTGCGATTTCGCGACGCCCGTGAGGCCGGCCTTCGACGCCGCGTACCAGGCCGCAGGGGTGCTCATGAGCGTCCCTGCGATGGAACAGACGTGGACGATGGCGGGCTCGCTGCCAGCCTGCAGGTGCGGCAGCGCCAGTTCGCTCATGCGATAGGCCGACGAGAGCGTCGTCTCGATGCCGAGGTCCCAGCGCGAAAGGTTGGTGCCCTCGCTGTAGCTCGACGGCAGGCCGGCGTTGTTGATCAGGATGTCGATGCCGCCCAACTCCTTCGCGGTAGTCTCGACAGCACGACGGCAGTCGTCGAGTTTGGCCACATCAGCCTGGATGCCAACCGCGCGACCTCCCGTTGCCGCGATCACCTTGGCCGCAGCCTGTGCCGTCGCGCCGTCGATGTCCACGATGGCAACGGCAGCACCGTCCTGAACGAACCTCTCGGCGATAGCCCGTCCGATGCCAGCGCCGCCACCTGTGACGATGGCCCGCTTCCCCTGTAGTCGCATTCGTACCTCCTGCCCTCGCTGTACACGAATCGAAGTGTGGGCGAGGGACGTATTATGAGCGAGTCGCAAAACTGCGTGGAGGGCCAAGGGCACTATGGGCTACATGGGACAGTACATCGCTGAAGAGATGGCGGCCGAATACAGGTCGGGCAGGATCTCCTATCGAGAACTCTTGCGGCGCTTCACGCTGCGCACCGGCAGCGCCGTCACCGCGATGACGCTCGCCGTCTCGCTCGGCTGCTCATCGAGTAGCACACCGCCGCCGAGTGCCGCGCCGACCAGCACAATCGCCGCGACGGTTGCTGCAACCGCGACCGCTGCTCCGCTCCCTTCCGCAACTGCAACGACGGCCCCCACGGCCGCGCCCGGCCCTACGACTGCTCCATCTATTACCGCGACGGCACTCCCGCGCGGCGTGACCATCCCTCCAGACGACCCGTCGATTCAGGCTGGCGACGTAACGTTCAAGAATGGCGACATCACGCTCATGGGTTACCTCGCTCGGCCTCGCGACGCGTCGCCCCACCCAGCCGTGCTCGTGATTCACGAGAACCGCGGCCTCGTGCCGCCGCACTACCAGGATATCGCTCGGCGGCTGGCGAAAGAGGGCTACGTCGCGCTCTCCCTCGATCTCCTGTCCCGCGAGGGTGGCACGGCGACCTTCACCGACACCGGTCGAGCCAGCGCGACCCTTGGCCAGGCCTCGCAGACGCGCCTCGCCGACGACATGAACGGCGGCGTGCGCTACTTGCAGGGCCTCTCGTTCGTGCGCTCCGACCGCGTCGGTGCGATGGGCTTCTGCTTCGGCGGCGGCATGGTCTGGCTACTCTGCACGAAGAACCCGGACATCAAGGCCGCTGTGCCCTTCTACGGTCCCGCGCCGACACTCAGCGATGTCCCCAACATCCGCGCGGCGGTCCTCGGTCTTTACGGCGCCAACGACAACTTCATCAACCCAGGCGTCCCCGCGCTCGACTCTGCCCTCACGCAGAACAACAAGGCGCACAAGTTCGTCACCTACCCGGGCGCAGGCCATGCCTTCTTCAACGACACTGGCGGCGCTTACAATGCGACGGCTGCCGAGGGCGCCTGGCGCGAGACGCTCGCTTGGTTCAACCAGTATCTCAAGGGGTGATTTCCATGCCGCCGACTCCACCCTTCGCCCTGACCGGACGCGTCGCTGTGATCACGGGCGGCGGCACGGGCATCGGCCGCGCGACCGCTCTTGTCCTCGCCACCTTTGGCGCCGATGTCGTTGTCGCGAGTCGTCGATTGGATAATCTCGAGAAGGTGGCAGCAGAAGTGCGTCAACTCGGACGCCGGGCGCTGGCCGTGCAGACGGATGTCCACGTCGACTCGGATGTCGATCGCCTCGTCGAGCGGACGGTGCAGGAGTTCAGCCGCCTGGACATCCTCGTCAACAACGCCGGCGGGTCGTACCACATCCCCGCGGAGAACGTAACGCCGGCGCACTTCGACCGCATGGTCAGCCTCAACCTGCGCGGGCCAT
>JACQEE010000104.1 GCA_016200725.1 Chloroflexota bacterium | reverse complement strand
TGGGGGGAGTCGAACCCCCGACCTCCTCAATGCCATTGAGGCGCGCTCCCAACTGCGCTACAGGCCCACGGGGACAATCACTATAACAAATCTGATGCGCTTCAAACAAGAAGCGAGGGTCTACAGCACCTGTTGGCGGCCTTCTAGCGCGCGAGAAAGCGTGACCTCGTCGGCATACTCGAGGTCTGCGCCGGATGGCAGCCCTCGCGCCAGCCGGGTGACTCGCAACCCTTTAAGCGTAGCGACATGGCGTTGGATGTACGTGGCCGTCGCCTCACCCTCGAGGTTCGGATTTGTCGCGAGAATCAACTCTTCGGTACCTTCTCGCTGCAGCCGCGCGAGCAGTTCTTTGAGTTTCAAGTCGTTGGGGCCAACGCCGTTGATCGGAGAGATGGCGCCATGCAGGACGTGGTAGCGACCCTTGTAACTGCGCGTCCGTTCCAGGGCTAGGATGTCGAGCGGTTGCTCGACCACACAGAGTTGCGTGCGGTCGCGCGACTCGTCGGTGCAGATGGCACACGGATTCGTGTCGGTGATGTTCTCGCACACGCTGCAGAAGACGATCTGCTCTTTCACCGCCGCGATAGCGTCCGCCAGCGCGATGGCATCATCCTTCGACGTGCGAATCAGATAGAACGCGAGGCGCTGCGCCGTCTTGGAGCCCACGCCCGGCAACTTGTGGAGCTCCTCGATCAGGCGGACGATGGGTGCAGCAGTAGGTAGCGACTCCACTGGTTAGTTGGTTACCGTTCCTAGTAGCCTGTCAACCGGCTTCCCTATCGGAGGCCGGGCAGGCCCAGACCGCCCGTAATCTTGCCCAGGTGCCCGGAAGCCAACTGCCGTGATTTCTCGAGGCCGTCATTCACGGCTGCCTTCACCAGGTCTTCGAGCATCTCGGCATCATCGGGGGACACCACGTCCTTGCTGATCTTGATTGCCTGGAGTTTCTGATCGCCTGTGACGGTGACGGTGATGGCGCCACAGCCTGCCGTTGCGTCGACCGTCATCGTCGTGAGTTCCTCCTGCGCCTTGGCAAGCCGAGCCTGGAGCTGCTGGGCCTGGCGCAGGAGGTTCTTGTTCATCATTGCGAGGGTCCTCCCTGGACGACCTTGGCGCCCATCTCCTCAGCCGCGCGGAGCAGATGGCCCCTCGCCGGCTTCGGCGGCTGGCCGCCCAGCACGCAGCGCACCTGTACGGGTTTCCCAGCGGCCTGTTCGAACGCCTGGAGCAGCACCTTGCGGCTCGCTGGATTGTCCATCTCTTCGTTCATCATATCCACGAACTTCTTGTGCGTGAACCCCACGACCACGGTATCGCCCTCGAGGACTTGCGGACGCGCTCCTCGAAGCAGTGCGTGAAACTTGTATTTGCCTACCTGCTTCTTGGACGCCTCGACGATCACGTTCCAGTTCTGCGCGATCCGCTCGAGCGGATCGCCAGGCGCCGTGGCCACGTTCCCCGGCGACTGCGCCGGAGGCGGCGCAGCGACTGGCTGAGCAGGAGCCGGCGTCTTGGCCGCTGGCGGCGGACTCTCACGGATGGGCGTAGGCGGCTGCACGCGACCCGGTTGAGGTGCGGGTGGAGGGATAACGCTCGGACGCGGTGGAGGTTGCAAACCAGGCGGTCGCAACGGCGTGGGCGCCCTTGGCTGGGGCGGGAAGGGCGCTGGTGCTGGCGCGGCAGCCCGTGTCGGCGGCAGCGGCGCTGGAGCCTTCGCCGGAGCCGTCACCAGCGACGGGCTCAATACTGCGGATACAGGTGCAGCCTGCGCCCGCGGCGTGGCCGCCTCGACGAGCGCTAGTTCGAGAGGCAGCGATGACGTCGCCAAGCGCATGTCCGCCTTCGCAAAGGAGCGTAGCGCGTCAACGATGCGCTCCATCCCCGTCGTCACCGCCATGCGCTTTAGTTCGTCGCGTTCTTCATTCGACACGTCGATGCTCTCTACGGAGCCAGCCTTCACCAGCATCAGGCCGCGGAGCCAGTCCATCACTTGACGATGGAACTGTGCGAGATCAAGTCCTTCGTTCGCCACATGGCCGATGGCGGCGATCCCCGAGCCGATGTCGTTCTTGAGCGCTGCAGCCACCAGCGCCCGCGCCTGCTGCGTCCCGCCGATACCAAGCATGCCCTTGATCTGGTCGAGATCGACCTTCTGTCCATGACTCACCGTGATTTGCTCGAGCAGGTTCGAGGCGTCGCGCAGGCTGCCGCCCGCCGCGCGGGCCACGGCAGTCAGCGCCGCCTCGCTCGCGTCGACGCCCTCCGCCTTGCAGATCCGTCCGAGCCGCGTGACGACCGCCGCGAGCGGGATACGACGGAAGTCGAAGCGCTGGCAGCGCGAGATGACCGTCGCCGGCAACTTGTGCGCCTCAGTGGTGGCGAGCACGAAAATCGTGTGCGGCGGCGGCTCCTCGAGCGTCTTGAGCAGCGCATTGAATGCGGGATCCGTCAGCATGTGCACTTCGTCGATGATGTAGACCTTGTACTTCGACTCGTTCGGCGCGAAGTTCACTTTCTCGCGTAGGCTACGAATCTCGTCGATGCCGCGGTTGCTCGCCGCGTCGATCTCGATAAGGTCGAGCGCGCGCCCTTCGCCCACCGCGAGGCACTTGGAACACTGATTGCACGGCTCGCCCTTGCCGTTCTGCCCGCAGTTGACGGCCTTGGCGAGGATGCGGCCCATGCTCGTCTTGCCTGTCCCGCGCGGCCCGCAGAAAAGGTAGGCATGCGCCACACGTCCTGAGGCGAGGGCGTTCAGGAGCGTCTGCGTGACGTGCTCCTGGCCGACCACCTCGGCGAAGGACTGCGGCCGCCACTTGCGATAGAAGACCTGTGCTGCCACCCCGCAACCTCTTAAGTCAGCGATCGTAGTAGTGCCGCTCGGAGCCGTCAAAACCGGCCCGAGTTACGGCAGCACTTCTTGAAACGAGCGTCCGGAGCCGCATGGACATAGATCGTTCCGGCCGAGCTTCTCGAACATCTCTTTATCGCCATGGACAACCCTGCGCCCACGTTTCACAGTGCTTTCAGACGGGAACCCTTTGCGCCGCTTGGACATGACCTCAAAAGCGCGCCTCGTCGAACATCTCGTCGTATCGTATGGCTGACCTCCGCAAACTTTTATTCCCTCGTAATGCCGAGCGCGGTGAGAATGACTTCCTGCTGTGTGACCATCCGCGTCTCGTCGCGCGGCCGCTGATGGTCGTAACCGAGGAGATGCAGGATGCCGTGGACGGTGAGGAAAGCAACTTCCCGTTCGACGGAATGACCGTACTCGGCGGCCTGGCTCACAGCTCGCGGATATGATACCACCACCTGCCCCAGCGACTTGGGGGCCGACGGCTCGCGAGGAAAGCGCTCCTTCGTCTCGTTGAGCGCGAACGATAGCACGTCCGTCGTCGTGTCCACGCCTCGATAGCGCTGGTTCAGTTCCTGGACACGCTCATCGCTGGTGACCAGCACAGCAACCTCCGCAGCTTCTCTCACGCCCGCCGACGCGAGCGCCTGGCTCACGATGCGCTGGAACCACACCGCGCGCAGCCTGCACCCAGTTGAGCGGTCGATCTCAATATCGATGACGTGTCGCGGCATGGAACTAGCGAGCCCCTGGTTGCGTAAGCAGAGATGTCACGACGCGCCCCGCCCGCAGTCTAGGCCCAGCCCCGGCCAGCAGCAAGACGCCCTCACCGTAACGGATTAGAATGGTCGCAGGCATGACAACCCCCCGAGCACCCTGGCAGGCGCCCCTCGCCACATTCCTCACCAAACGCGGGCACCTGCTGGTGCTGGTGGTCATCGCCGCCCTGGCGGCCACGTTCCGCTTCTACGGCATGGACTGGGACCAGGGGGCGCTCTACCACCCCGACGAGCGCGCCATCCTCGACCACGTCTCGCAACTGCATTTCCCCATCAACCACCACAGCGCCTTCTTCCACACCGACAGCGCCTGGAACCCGCACTGGTTCCCGTACGGTTCGTTTCCCCTCTACCTGCTGAAGTTCGTGGCCTGGGTGCTGCCGCCCTGGTTCCACAACCCCGATGCGCAGCGCCTCGTGACGATCGCCCGCGGCCTGAACGCGACCGTCGATGTCATCACTGTGCTCCTCGTCTACGCCATCGCCTCGCG
>JACQEE010000103.1 GCA_016200725.1 Chloroflexota bacterium | reverse complement strand
CGAGGGCGCGGCCGCCGTCGAGGGCGCTGCTCCCGCCGGTGCTGCTGGCGCCGAAGGCAAGCCGGGTGCGCCTGCTGCGAAGGGCGCCGCTGCCCCTGGCGCAAAGGCTGGCGCTGCTCCCGCGAAAGGCGCTGCCGCTCCTGCTCCAGCAAAGGGTGCTGCCCCTGCGAAGGGCGCCCCTGCTACGGGTGGCGCGCAGGCCAAGGGCGGCGCTCCCGGGGACAAGAAGGGCAAGTAGGCCCTCCAGCGCGTCCTTCGACAGGCTCTCCGGCGAACTGGCGTTAACCTAGCGTTGCGCCGACGATGGCCTGGTGGCCTGCGAGAAACTCGCTGGCGCGCATCGGCCGCTTTCCCTCGAGTTGCACTTCGGCGACGAACAGCGTGCCGCTACCCGTCGCGATTGCGATCGCCTTCTCTGGTTTCGCATCGACGATACTCACGCTGCCCGGCACACCTGAACCTGTCGCGGCGGTGGCGCGCAGCACTTTGATTTGCTTGCCCTGCCACTGCGTGTAGGCGCCCGGCCAGGGTTGATAGGCGCGGACCGCTCTTTCGATCTCGAGGGCCTGTCGCGACCAATCGATGCGGCCGTGTTCTTTTTCGACCTTGGCGCAGATGATTGCACGCGCGGCGTCCTGCGGCCGCGGCGTGATCTGGCCATCGAGCCAGCGCGGGAGCGTTTGCATGAGGAGATCGGCGCCGGCGAGGGCGAGTTTCGCGGTGAGCGTGCCCGTTGTATCTTCCGCGCCGATGGGCATCTCTATCTGGCTGAGGATGGGGCCGGAGTCCATGCCCTCGTCGAGCAACATGATGGTCGCGCCGGTCCGCACGTCGCCTACAAGGATGGCCGCGGTGACCGGCGAGGGGCCGCGATAGCGCGGCAGCAGCGACGGGTGGATGTTGACCGCGCCTCGAGGGGCGACGGCGAGCACGGGAGGCGGCAGCAAGCGTCCGTAGGCGGCAACGACCAGAACATCGGGCCGCAGCGCGCGCAGTTCCTCGAGAACATCTGGCTTGCGAAACGATAGCGGCGTGTGCACGTCGACCTTGTGCTCGAGAGCCCAGCGTTTGACAGGCGTCTCCGCGAGTTGCCGGCCGCGACCGGAGGGTCGATCCGGCTGCGTGTAGACAGCAACGAGATCGTACGGCCCTGCGGCGAGACGCTCGAGGGCGGGGAGCGCGAAGTCGGGTGTGCCCATGAAGACGATGCGTGGCATGACCAGGGAAGTATACCGGAGCATCAGAGGCGGCGACCGTGTTTACGGTCACACCATCCACTTTTTCGGCGAGATGCCGTCCGGCATCACGCATGAGAAACTCAGAGGAGCACCTCGCTGGAGGGCAAGAGCACGACAGGTGCCACTTCTGTTTGTCGTTTTGGAATCTCTGGTCAAATTGCATGATTTTATCTAGCAACTTACCTTGACCGGGGTTGCTTGCCCCCGTTAGCGTGGCATCCGTTCACTTTACAACGAACTCATGGTCCCTCTTTCGTTGAAGGAGGCCATTGTGGCAGTACGTCCCGCTAGGGACATTTGGACGACGGCGCTCGGATCGCTTCAGACGGAAGTCACGCGCAACAATTACGAAACGTGGCTCAAGCAGACAACGGGGCTCGAACACCGCGACGGCAAATTCGTCATCGCGGCCCCGAATGCTTTCGTAGCCACGACGCTGGAGCAGCGGTGGTCGCCGCTGATCCAGAAGACGCTGAAGGGCCTGTTGCGTGAGGACGTCGAGGTAGCATTCCGTGTCGCGCAGGCGAATGGCACGGACCACGAGGCGCCGACAAACGGTCACGCCGCCGCGACGCACAGCGGCAACGGGGCGCACACGCGGCCTCGTATCCGCTCGGCGCAACTCAACCCTCGATACACGTTCGACACGTTCGTCGTCGGCAAGTCGAACCGGTTCGCGCACGCCGCGGCGACGCAGGTCGTGCAAAATCCAGGGGTCGCGTTCAACCCTCTGGTCATCCACGCCGGCGTGGGACTCGGGAAGACACACCTGCTGCACGCGATCGGCCACGGCGTCCACGCGAACGGGCTGCAATACCTCTACGTGAGCGCGGAGCAGTTCACCAACGACTTCGTCACCGCGCTGCGCGAAGGCGCTCTTGAGGACTTCCGCGAGAAATACCGCACGGTTGACGTCCTGCTCATCGACGATATCCAGTTCATCGCAGGGAAAGAGGCCTCGAGCGAAAGTTTCTTCCACACGTTCAACGACCTGCATATCGCCAGCAAGCAACTCGTGATCACTAGCGACGCGCGGCCCAAGGACATGCCGCTGTTGACGGACCGGATGAAGTCGCGGCTGATGGCGGGTCTCGTGGCAGACATCCAGCCACCGGACCTCGAGACGCGCATGGCGATTCTCGGGAAGAAGGCCGAGCAGGCTGGCGTCCGTGTCAAGCAGGACGTGATCGATCTGCTGGCGCGACGAGTCGTGCGCAACGTCCGCGAGCTCGAGGGGGCGCTCAACCGTATCCTCGCGATGTCGAAGTTGACGAACCAGCCAGTGGACCTCGCCTTGGCGGAGCAGGCCGTCGCCGACCTCACCGCGCTCGCGCCGAAAACGCGGCGGTCGAACCCAAACCAGGTCTTGCTCACCGTCGCAACCTATTACGACCTCGATCTTGAAGACCTCACCGGCAAGAGCCGCAAGAAGGGCATCGTGCTCCCGCGCCAGGTAGCAGCCTGTAGGCGGCCCCGCACAAACTGTGAGTAACCCGCATCTTCTTGTGCGTAATCTGGGTGGGTTGTGCGTAATGTGCGGCCCCGCGGGGCACCTTTTGCGGTCGCCCCTGCGCGCGCACCGGTCTGCCCAAGCAGCGCACTGCCCCCGCACCGCATGAACAGACGTCTCCCTTCTGGCCTCGTATACTGTCCGCACAAAGCACTGCTCTATTATTACTACTAGTACATAGAGAGATTGAGAAGGTTTCTCTTGTTAGACATTGTCACTATCGTTGTGCAGGCTGGAGACGGTGGCGCTGGGGCCGTCAGCTTCCGCCATGAGAAGAATGCTCCTCGCGGTGGGCCTGACGGGGGAGATGGGGGCGATGGGGGCAGCGTGATCCTCCAGGGGACGAGCAACGAGACGACGCTTGCGGGATTCAAGTACCGGAAGCACTTGGAGGCAGAACCTGGAGTGAGGGGTGAGCATAAGAACATGTTTGGCAAGAAGGGCAAGGATTTGCAGGTGCTCGCACCGCTGGGGACGCATGCGTGGCGGTTGGACGACAGTGGCGGAGTCCGGCTGAAAGGGGACCTCGTTACCGAAGGACAGAAACTGGTGCTAGCGAAGGGCGGGAAGGGCGGCCGTGGAAACGCACGGTTCGCGACAGCGACCCAGCAGGTGCCGTACATCGCAGAAAAGGGCCAGCCGGGCGAGACGTTCCGCTATCGCCTCGAGTTGCGCCTGCTCGCCGATGTGGGCGTCGTCGGCAAGCCGAACGCCGGGAAGTCGACGCTGCTGAGCGTGGCGACGAAGGCATCGCCGAAGATTGCGCCCTATCCGTTCACGACGCTGGAGCCTGTGCTCGGCGTGGTAACGGTCGCTTGGAAGACGTTCGTATTGATGGAGATTCCGGGGTTGCTCAAGGGCGCGCACAAAGGTGTGGGGCTGGGCCACGAATTCCTACGGCATGCTACACGTACCCGGGCGCTCATTCATCTCGTCGATGGCTCGCAGGACGATGTCTCCGGCGCGGTGCGCGAGATCAACGACGAACTGCAGGCGTACGGCGGCGGCCTGGAGTCGCGGCCGCAGATCGTGGCGGTGAACAAGATCGACATGCCGGAGGTTGAGGCGCGCAAGGAAGCGATCCTGCGCGATTTGGCATGGGTGAAGGTCCCGGTTCGATTCCTCTCCGCGGCAGGGAACATCGGCATACAGGAACTGATGCAAGAGGCGGCGACGCTGCTCGATACGCTGCCCAAGGCGAAGGCCAGCGTCATTGAGGCGGAGATAGCAGTAACATCCGAAGAGACCAAAGTACGGAAGGCAGGCGGCGTGTACGAAGTGCTCAACGAGCGGGCTGTGCGATTCGTCGAGGGGAGCAACCTTCGCGAGTGGGAGGGAAGGGTACAGGTGAAGCTGCGGCTCGACCGGCTGGGCGTGACGCGGGCGCTGGAAGAGGCGGGCATCAAGCACGGCGACATGGTTCGCTTCGGCACATTAGAGTTGGAGTGGTAGCGGGGTGAAGCGCGGCATCCTCGGCGGGACCTTCAACCCCGTTCACCTCGGGCACCTGATCATCGCAGCGGACGTCGCCGAGGCGCTGTCACTCGACCGCGTAGTGTTCGTCCCGGCCGGGGCGCCGTGGATGAAGAGCCACGACGATGACTTGGCTCCGGCAGAGGACCGCTGGCGAATGGTGAGCCAGGCCGTCGCGGGAGATAAACGGTTCGAGGCCTCGCGGGTGGACATCGAGCGCAAGGGGCTATCGTACGCAGTCGATACGGTGCGCGACCTGCGGCGAGAGGCTCCCGGCGACGAGTATGTGTTCATCATGGGCATGGACTCATTCGTGTCCCTGCCGCAGTGGGAGAGCGCGCCGGAGTTCGCAGGGCTGTGCCGCATCGCCGTGGTGCAGCGGCCGGGGTACGGGCACAAGGCCACGCAGAGGCGTGTCGAACTGCAACTGCCGGCGTGTCGCGGACGCATCGAATTCGTAAAGGCGGCGCGCATCGAGATCAGTTCGACGGACATACGAAAGCGAGTACGCGAAGGGCGCTCCATCCGCTATCGTGTGCCCGAGGCAGTCGCAGCGTATATCGCCGAGCGCAGGCTATACCGCTAGGCACCGGAGGAATAGATGGCCGACGAGGTGCTGTACGAGAAGAAGGACCACATCGCGACCATCGCGCTGAACCGGCCGCCAATTAACGCCTACACAACGGCGATGATGCGGGAACTGGAGCGCATCTGGAACGACTGCCAAGCTGACGCGAACGTGCGCGTGGTGCTGCTCACGAGCACGCCGGGGCTGCCCTTCGGTGTGGGTGCCGACATGAAGATGATGTTTC
>JACQEE010000102.1 GCA_016200725.1 Chloroflexota bacterium | reverse complement strand
TTCGGTGACCGTATTGGTGCGCGGTAATCACATCCATGTAGCCTTCGACAATAACGGCAAGCCCTTCCTTGCGGATCGCTTCTTTTGCGCGGTGAATCCCATAGAGGACAGTCCCCTTTTCGAAGACCGGGCTCTGAGGGGAGTTGATGTACTTAGGGCCCGTGTCGTCCTTCTCCAGCGTCCGCGCGCCGAAGGCGATGTAGTCGGTGCGATCATCCTGGATCGGGATGATCAACCGTCCGCGGAAGAGCGTATAAATCGTGCCATCGTCGCGCCTGCGCAGCAGGCCTGCCTCAAGCGCTTCCTCCTGTGAGAAGCCTTCCGCCAGCAAGCGCTGGGTGAGCGCGCCACGATTCGCCGGACAGTACCCGAGCCGGAACTCCTCGATCGTCGCGTCATCGATGCCTCTGCCCTTGACGTACTCGAGGGCGTGGCGCGCTTCGGCGTCCTTGAGCAGCAAGTCGTGGAAGAAGAGGGCGGCCACCTTGTTGATGGTCTTGAGCCGCTCGCCCTTCTGCGCCTTTTCTTTAGATGCCTGCGAGCTCTCCAAGGTGACGCCGGCGCGCTCGGCGAGCATGCGCAGCGCCTCGCCGAAGCCGACGTTCTCTTTTTTCATCAGGAAGTTGAAGACGTCGCCGCCGGTGGCGCAGGCGCCGAAGCACCGCCAGTTCTGGCGGTCGGGAAAGACGTAGAAAGAGGGGGTGCGCTCGTTGTGGAAAGGGCAGTTCGCCGAGAAGTTGCGGCCGGCCCGCTTCAAGGGCGTCGTCTCGCTGACGAGGGCCACGATGTCCACACGGCTCTTGATGTCGTCAGCGACGGTCATTAGGTCACACCTGCGAAGAAGCGTATCGTAGCGCGGCGTCGAGGCGATGCGCTAGTAGCGGAGTGCGCATTACCTACAAGGGGGCAACTAGGGGAAAGGAAGCCCTTTCTCCGGATATTAGAACGCTGTGTCTCGCTAACGGATACATCGAGCAGGGCAATCGTTATACAGGCAAATAGAGGGGTACGCCGCCTTCGCGGAAGCCCTTGGCAATCCCTGGTTTCAATTGCTCGGCAACACGCAGAGCGTAACCGTCTGTCATGCCAGAGACGTAGTCGAGAGCCATGCGGCCGGGCTCGTCGGTGTGCACGGTGTAGCCTTCCGGCACGCGCTCGGGGTGCTGGGCGAAGAAGCGGTAGAGCAGCGCGATTATTTCTCGGGCGCGGTCGGCCTGCTCGCCGCGGCTGGCGGGCTCGTAGACGTGCTCGAAGAGGAAGTCGCGGAGGGCGTTGGCAGCGGCGCTGACTTCGCTGCTCATGCGGATCGATGGGTGCTGCCCCGCGGGGATGGTCACTTCGCCGGAGGCACTCCACGACGTGCGGACGATGTCTTCGGCGAGCAGACGGGCCCACTGCGAACGGTCGCTGCCGAGGATGCTGGTGACTTGCGACGGCAGATCGGGCGCTGCGAGGACGCCTGCGCGGACGGCGTCGTCGGTGTCGTGCGTGATGTAGGCGAGGGCATCGGCGAGTTTGGCGCAGAGGCCTTCGAGGGTGTCGAGCTCGGGGTTGGCCTGGCCCTCGATGCCGCCGCGACCCTTGGAGTGGCGCAGGATGCCCTGGCGCACTTCGTAGGTCAGGTTCAGGCCGTGGCCGTCGTTCTCGAGCAACTCAACGACGCGGACGCTCTGCTTGTTGTGGCGGAAGCCGCCGCCGTGGACTTCGGTCAGCGTGGCCTCGCCGAGGTGGCCGAAGGGAGCATGGCCGAGGTCGTGGCCCATGCAGATCGCCTCGGTGAGGTCCTCGTTGAGGTTCAGCGCTCGGGCGATACCGCGGGCGATGAGGGAGACCTCCATCGTGTGGGTGAGGCGCGTGAGGTAGTGGTCGCCCTGCGGCGCGAGGAAGACCTGCGTCTTGTGCATCAGGCGGCGGAAGGCCTTGCTGCGAATGATGCGGTCGCGGTCGATCTGGAACGGGTTGCGAAGCGCGTCGTCAGGCTCCGGTCGCTCGCGGCCATGCGAGCGATCGCTGCGGATGGCGTAGGGGGATAGAGATTCCTCCCGCCTTTGCCAGCGGCTCGTGCTGGTGCTTGCCACGGAACGCCTACCGCTTCTTCGAGGCCAGTGCCTTGAGGATGACGCCAGGGGTGATAGGCAATTCGGTAACGCGGACGCCGATGGCGTTGTGGACAGCGTTGGCCACGGCGCCCATGGGCGGGACGATGGAGACTTCGCCGACGCCGCGCAGGCCGAAGGGGTGACCAGGAGCCGGGGTGGTGACCATCACTGTGTCGATCATGGGCAGGTCGAGCGCGGTGGGCATGCGGTAGTCGAGGTAGGACGGGTTCTGCATCATGCCCTTGGGGTCGTACACGTACTCTTCGTTGAGCGCCCAGCCGAGCCCTTGGACGGTGCCGCCTTGCATCTGGCCCTCGACGTACGAGGGGTGGCCGGGCTGGCCGACGTCCTGGAATGCAGTGACGCGGGTCGCATCCACCTTGCCTGTCTCCGGATCGACCTCGACATCGACGAGCAGCGCGGCGAAGGAGACAGCGATCTGTTTTGGGTTGGACGAGGCGGAGGCAGTGACGGGGCCGCCGAGGCCCATAGACTTGGCGGCCAGTTGCTTGAATGCGAGTCGCTCATCCGGCTTCTTGAGGTTGATAAAGACGCCATCCTTGAAGGCGACCTCGTCGGGCATGACCTCCCACATGGTCGCGGCGCGGCGCTTGAGTTCATCGCGGACGCGCTCGGAGGCGGTAATCGAGGCTATGCCGGTGGAGAAGGCGGTGCGGCTGCCGCCGGTGACGCCGGTCCAGCCGACAGAGTCGGTATCGCCGACGGAGGGGATGACGTCCTTGGCGGTGAGGCCGAGCACCTCGGCGACCTGCATGGCGCAAGCGGCGCGGGTGCCGCCGATATCCACGCTGCCGGTGACGAGGCTCACCGAGCCGTCGGCGTTCACGCTGACAGTCGCCGAGGACTGCATGCCGGCGTTGCCCCAGTAGCCCATCGCGACGCCTCGTCCGGCGAGAAGTCCAGGACGCGATGGTTTCACGGGAGCGTTGTAGTGCGCGGACTTCTTGATCGCCTGCTCGACGTCTACGCAGCCGACTTCGGGAAGCGGAATGCCGGTAACCATGCGGTCGCCTTTGCCGGTGGCGTTCTTGAGACGAAACTCCATCGGGTCCATCTTCAGTTTCTCGGCAAGTTCGTCGATGACCGTCTCGACAGCGAAGGCGCCTTGAGGAGAGCCCGGTGCGCGGTAGGCGGCGACCTTCGGCTTGTTCACGACGACATCGAAGGCGTCGACGAGGGCGTTTTCGAGTTTGTAGGGTGTGAGCGCGGTCGTGGCAGCGGCGCCGACGGGCGAGCCTGGGAAGGCGCCGGCTTCGAACGCCATCCAGAGCCAGGCGGCGGTGAGGCGGCCATCCTTTTTCGCGCCGATCTTGCACTTCATCCATGAGCCGGAGGTTGGGCCGCTGGCCTCGAAGACCTCGCGACGGGACATGACGATCTTCACGTGGTGGCCGGACTTCTTCGAGAGCATCGCGGCGATGTGGTCGAAGTATGAGTTGATCTTGCCGCCGAAGCCTCCGCCGATTTCCATGGGGATGATGCGCACCTGGGATTCGGGGATGCCAAGGACGGCGGCGACCTGCGCGCGGACGCCGAAGGGGCCCTGCGTGCTGGTCCACACGGTCACGCGGCCATCAGCGGACCAGAATGCAGTCGTGTTGTGCGGCTCGATGTAGCCCTGGTGCACGGGTCGCGTGCGGAACTCGCGCTCAACGACAACGTCGGCTTCGCGGAAGCCGGCTTCGACGTCGCCGAGTTTAATCTGCCAGTGACTGCCGACGTTGCCCTTCACGCCGCTGTCCTCGCCACGGGTGAAGCGCTTCTGGAGTTTGCGCATCGTCATCTGCTCGTGCAGCACAGGCGCGCCGGGCTTCATGGCCTCGTCGACGCTGAGGACGGGCGGGAGGACTTCGTACTCGACGTGCACAAGTTGCGCGGCCTCTTCGGCGGTGTGGGGGCTCGTAGCCGCGATGGCGGCGAGGGCATGGCCCTTGTAGAGCACCTTCTTGCTCGCAAGGGCGTTCTCGGCGAGGATGCGGACGTTGCCCATGGATTCGGCGAGGTCGATGGGCTTGTCGTCGGCGATGGGCAGGTCGGCGGCAGTGATGATGGCCTTCACGCCGGGAAGGCTCGCGGCCTTCGATGTGTCGATGCGCTTGATACGCGCATGGGCGTGCGGGCTGCGGACGATGGCGCCGTAGAGGAGGCCAGGCATAGTGACGTCGGCGCCGTATTTAGCGCGTCCGGTCACTTTGTCGACGCCGTCGTGGCGGATTGGCCGCGTGCCGACGACTTTGTATTGCGTGGTTGGGCGATCAGCGGTGGTGGTCATATTCTTTCCTCGCGCGTACTCTCAGGGCGTAGTGTAGCACTCAAGACCCTTCCATATCCTACGAGGGATCGAGTTCTAGTCGGAAGTGAAGCGGAGATGGAGGGTTGCGCCGGAGCGTATGCCAGAACGAGTAGGGTTACCATCTTGTTCAATGGGCTACACGCGGGTAGAGTAACGCATCACTTCCTCATAGGAAAGGCTCATGAAAAGTGGGTTGCGACAGCTGATGCATGCACGAATAGCACTATCGGCACGAATTGTCACGCTTCTGGCATTGTTTGCTGGACTCGTGGCCGTTCCTGCGACGACGCAGGCCAAGCCGAGTCCCGTGACGCAGACGTTTGTAACGCAGTCGTTCAAGACCTCCCAGGCGTCAGGGTGGGTCTTGGGTGGGAGCGCTGTGCTCACGAGCGGTGGTGTGGATCCTGCCGGGGACGGGTGGTTGCGCCTGACCCCGGTGGCGCTCAATCAGGCGGGCTTTGCCTACTACGATAGCGCGTTCCCCTCTACGAATGGGGTCTCTATCTCGTTTGACTACGCCTCCTGGGGAGGCACCGATGCCGATGGCTTGTCATTCTTTCTGTTCGATGGAACTACCACAACCTTTTCTGTCGGAAACCCGGGTGGGGCTCTTGGCTATGCGAATTGTGCTGGCGCGGGTCTTTCCAACGCGTATCTTGGCGTGGGGTTGGACGAGTTCGGGAATTTCGGCAGAACCGAGGGGTGTAGGACCGGCAGCGCGAGCCCAGATCTGGGAGCCCCGGCGGTAGGCATTCGGGGCCCTGGCAACGGTTTCGTTGGCTATAACTGGATCACCGGAGTGACCTCTCCGCAAGCGCTTTCCTTCGGTGGCGCGGGAGCCCGTCCGAGTCAGACAGGCGCCGGATACCGCCGTGTGTTCTTGACGGTCACGCCGACGCAAAAGGTGACAGTCCGGG
>JACQEE010000106.1 GCA_016200725.1 Chloroflexota bacterium | reverse complement strand
TTCCTTGACGAGCGCATCCACGGCGGGCTTAGATTCCGCGGCCTTAGCAGCCATCGGCACGGGCACAATCACCTTCGGCTCGAGCGCGCCGATCGTCTCCGATGCATGCTCGGGTGTCAGCGAGTCGCCGCCGACAGGCACGAACAGCACGTCTACGTCGCCGATCGCCGACACTTGCTCGTTGTTTAGCAGATGGCCGAGCGCGCCGAGGTGGCACACAGCCAAGCCTTCGATTTTGAAGCGATAAACGGTGTTCGGGCCGCGCAACGCACCGTGCTGGTTATCGCGGTATGTGCGTATCGCGGTAACAAAGACGTCGGAGATCTCGTACTCGCCCGGGCCTCGCAGCGCCTTGCTCTTCACTTGCAGTTTGGCATAGACCTCCGGCGACGGAGGCTGACTCAGCGTGACGATGTCGGCGGTAGGTGGTGAGCCGGAGGCGTCGAGAGGATCGGTGACGACTAGTCCGTGCGGACCCTTGAGGGCGAAGGAAGTGCGGCCGTACCAGGTAATTTCCATAAGTGGTGCTTTGAACTTAGTATAGCAAAGCGTTCGAGGACTGAGCAACGCTCGCGCTCACCTTGACAGCCCTGAAAGCACCGTGTTAGATAACGGCAGGGTTTGTATCCAAAAGGGTTAGGTGTCAGCATGCTGACTCCCCGTCGAGGATCGATCCTGAACTTGCTCATCAGCGAGTACATCGCCACCGCGTCGCCGGTCGGCTCGAAGGGTCTTGCCTCGCGCGCCGACCTCCGCCTTAGCCCAGCCACGCTGCGCAACGAGATGGCCGAACTCGAAGATGGCGGCTACATCGTGCGGCGGCACATCTCCGGCGGCGGCATCCCATCGAGCAAGGGCTACCGGCACTTCGTCGCCTCCATGCCTGCCGAGCCTGCCCTGCCGGCTGACGACGTTGAGCGTGTCCGCCGCGAAATGCTCCAGGCGCAAGAAGACGTCGAACTGTGGACGAACCTCGCTGCAGAGTTGCTCGCTGGCCTCGTCGGCAACCTCGCGGTGGTAACTACGCCTCGCGCTCCCCAGAGCCGCGTCAAGCGTCTCGAACTCGTCATGCTCCAAGAGACGCTTGCGCTGCTGGTACTCATCTTGCAGCAGGCGCAGACGAAACAACGCCTCGTCCACCTCGCTGCCGCTGCCTCCCCCGAAGACCTGCGCCTCACCGCGAACAAACTCAACGCGCTCTACGCCGGCGCTTCTTCCAGCGACCTGCCAGGTTCCGATGCCGAACACACGCCGCTCGAGCGCCAGGTGATCGACGCCGCGCGCGACGTCCTCGCCGTCGAGGACACGGGTGGCCTCGAGGAGCCGCAGGTCACGGGGCTGCGACACCTGCTCAATCAACCGGAGTTCGCCAACTCGAGCAAGGCTGGCGCACTCGTCGACGTGCTCGAGGACCGCAGGGCGCTGAAGGGCATGCTGCCGCGCATGCTAGGCGCCGAGCACACGCGCGTCCTCATCGGCGACGAGAACGAGCCGGGCGAGATGCAGGAGTGCAGCGTCGTCATCGCCCGCTACGGCGACCCCGACAAGGCCACCGGCATCATCGCCGTGATCGGCCCCACGCGCCTCGAGTACCAGCGCTCCATCGCCGCCGTGCGCCATCTCTCGAAGGCCATGACCGGCCTCGTCAGCGCCGTCTCCTAATCCTTCGTCATCTCGAGTCTGCCCGAGCGCTCCCAGGCGAGGAGGCGGCGTGATCCGCGTCAAACGCGCCTACGACTCCGCCGCGAAGCAGGACGGCCAGCGTTTCCTCGTCGATCGCATCTGGCCACGCGGCCTCCGCAAGGAGGCTGCTCGAGTCGATGCCTGGCTCAAGGACGTCGCGCCAACGACCAGCCTCCGCGAGTAGTTCGGCCACGACCCGTCGCGCTGGTCCGAGTTCCAGCGACGCTACTGCTTGGAACTCGACGCCAACCCGGAGGCGTGGCGGCCGCTGCTCAATGCGGCACAAGCTGGCGACGTGACGCTTGTCTACGCCGCACGCGACACTGAGCACAACAACGCCGCCGCACTGAAGGCCTATCTCGAAACGAAGTGGCGTCGGGCGCAGAGAAGTCCCTAACAGCCGCTTGCTTTGCTATGCTGATTGCGTTGTAGAAGCACCATGACCACCAAGACTATCACCGTCTACACCCAGCCCGGCTGCGCGCCTTGTCTCCAAGTAAAGGCCTTTCTACAAGACCGCCACGTGCCCTTCACTGAGAAGAATGTGCAGGACGACCTGATGGCCATCCGCGAACTGATGGACCTCGGCGTCATGAGCACGCCTGCCACCGTGATCGATGGCGAGTTGGTTACCGGCTTCGA